>JAEUJH010000917.1 GCA_016794825.1 Gemmatimonadota bacterium | reverse complement strand
GCGTCAGCCGCGCCTCGATCGCGGCCAGTCGATTCGTCAGCCGCTCCTCCAGCTTCTCGAGGTCATGGGCGGACGCCGGCCGGGGTATGACCTTCACGGCCTCCTCGATCCGCTCACGCAAGAGGTCCGCCGCTGTCCGTTCGTGTTCCGCCACTTCATCGAGCAGGCGATGACCATCGGCGTGATCGAGTTCGCCCTGGTGCATCAGAGCATGGAGCAGGTCGCGCGTCCGGTCGTACCACCCGGCGCTGGTGTAGAGCGAGAATCGATAGGCGTTCGGCACGGGGCCCGTCGTCGTTGGGGTCGGAGCAACGCTACTGATCACGATCCCAAGGCCCGATGACGGCAGTTTGAAGGGGGCGCTAGGCAGTCGTGACTGGCTCGTGACGGAGCTCGTCGAGGCGGGCCAGCAAATCGGTCGGCCGCTCCGTGACGGTGGGCACGGAGCCGAGATACACGGCGCCGTGGTCGCCGTCGAGGGTGATAATGTCGCCCTCGCGCAGTTCGATACCGGCAAGGCGGCAATGACCCGAGTCGTCGTCGACCTCGAGGGCGTCGCAGCCTACCAGACAGGTGCGGTCCAGCTGACGGGCCACGACCGCCGCGTGGGAGGTTCGGCTTCCCACCCGCGTCAGGATCCCGGCGGCCGCCGCCATTCCGGCCAAGTCCTCGGTCGACGTGTCGGGCCGCACCAGGATGGCCGGAGCCCCCGCCGCCGCGGAGGCAGTCGCGGCTCGAGCGGTCAGCGCGATGGGGCCCATCGCCACACCGGGGCCCGCGGGAATGGCGGTGGCGAGTGGACGGGCGCTTCCGGGCGTCAGCCGGGTCCTGGAGATCGCGGCTACGTCGCGATGGGCGAGGCGGTCGAGGGCAACCCGGCGATCGATGATCCCCTCGGCGGCCAGATCGACCGCGATCCGGAGGGCGGCCCAAGCCGTTCGCTTGGCGGCGCGCGTCTGGAGCAGCCACAGTCGCCCCGCTTCCACCGTGAACTCGAAGTCCTGCGCGTCACCGAACTCTCTTTCGAGTCGGGTCGCCGTGTCCGTCAGTTCATCGAGCAGGCCGGGCGCGGTGATCCCGAGTTCGGCGACACCGAAGGCGGAGCGACGCCCGGATACGACCTCCTCGCCCTGGGCGTCGGCCAGGTAGTCGAGATAGAGCTCGGGCTCGCCGGTCGCGGGATTTCGGCTGAACGCAACGCCCGAGCCCGAGTCGGCGCCTCGATTGCCGAAGACCATCGCCTGGACGATGACGGCCGTGCCACCAGCGTCGTCGAGGCCATGCAGGCGCCGATAGGTGACCGCCCGGGTCGATCGCCACGAGCGGAACACCGCCTCGACGGCACCAACCAGCTGCTCCATCGGATCATCCGGGAATTCGGTGCCGGTCGCGTCCCGATACCTGGCCCGGAACGCCGCCGCGAGGTCGTCGCAGCCTCGGGTATCGAGCTCGGCCTCGTGCCGGACGCCGTGTCGCGCCATCACGGATGCGGCGGTTCGATCGAGGTCGATCGCCGGCAGCCCGGCGACCGTCTCGGCGTAACTTCGCACCAAGCGGGCCTGGCAGTCCGAGAACAGTCGGGGATAACCCGTGGAACGGATCAGGCCCGACCGAGCGTCCGGACCGAGCCCGACGTTGAGGACCGTCTCGAGCATGCCGGGCATCGACACGGCCGCACCCGAACGGACCGAAACCAGCAACGGTCGGCGGTCGCCCCCGAACGTCGCCCCAGTCGCCTCCTCGAGTCCCCGGACCTCCGCCGCCAGGAGGTCGATCAGGTCGTCGGGCAGCCCGCCGTGGTCAATGACCTGTCGCGAAAAGCCGGTGCCAAGAACGAATCCCGGCGGAACCGGAAAGCCGGCCGCCGCCATCCGCACGAGGTGCCAGGCCTTGTTGCCCGCGGCGTCAACGGTGGCGGTCGCGTTGACGCCGCCGGGCCAGCCCACCCCAAACCGGGTCACGCCATCCATTCGACTCATCCGGCCGCCTCCTCGAGCACCCGGTTGCGGAGCGCGAGCGCGGCGTGCATCAGCCCGTCGGTCGCCTTCTCGATGCTCCGGGCCACCTCGAGGGCCACGTGGAGCAGGCGCGGCTCGATGGCGGAGGCCAACAGCGCCGCCCGAACCCGGCGAAGCGCCTCGTCACCGCGGTGCTCCGCCGCGAGCACCCCATCGACCGCTTCGGAAAAGTCGGCCCATTCGACGCGACCCCGGCCTCGGTACAACAGGCGCGCGTTCTCGAGGGCCTTGCGATACTCGCGGGCGCCGGTCGCCGCCACGTCGGCCAAGGCCACCAGCGCGGTCCCCGCCGCGGATTCGACCGTCCCGGGCCCACTCAGGGTGAGAAAGAAGGCGGCCTCCTCGAGCGCGTCGATGGCATCGTCGGCGGTGGCCAGCAGCGCAACCAGGGCATCGCCCCCCGGCCACCGACGGGCCGCTGCCCGGGCCTGGTTCAAGAGTTGATCGGCTTCGTGCTCCCAGCGGGCGGCCCGTTCGGCCGCCCGACTGACCTCGAGTTGCTGACCGCGCGACGCCCGAGGCACCGCCTCCCGAACCGCGGCGGCTACCTCGACGATCAGGGTTCCATGATCGACGGCAAGCCCGAGCATCGATTCCTTGGAGACCTGAAGGTGGGTTTCGAGTTCGGAGCGGATCTCGTCGCGCACCAGAAAATCGGATCGACCCCGCTGATGACCGGCGGAACAGGTGGCCAGAACGAACTGGAGGAACTCGACGGCGCGATCCAGGCCGAGCAGCTCGTGAAGCGCCTCGCCGAGGCGGATCGGGAGGCGGCTCGCTTCGAGCGCCTCGAACACCAGTCGCTCGCCGCCCATCACCAACCACGGCATGTGACCGACGTCGTGCTCGGCGGCCCAGTCGAGGAGCCGGATGGCCTCCCGCTTCGGGAGGAAGCGTCGGAGCCGCTTCCGAGCCCGATTCCAATCGATCAGAAAGACGATGCGGGAACCGACGTGCTCGAGACACGCCCGAAGGGCCAGCGGATCCGCCGGCCGCGCCACCCCGATCGACAAACGGTAGCCGGGATGCTCGTGAGCGGAGGCCAATTGTCCCTCCCTGGCCTCCTGCCACTCGAATCCAGCCGGCTCGAGCATCCGCTGGAAGAACGCGAGCCGACGGGGATGGAGGTCCGAGTAGGTGACCGTCACCGCGCCGTCCGCCACCGCCAGCATGAGGAGATGAACGTCGTTGGTGCCGATGTCGTTCTGGATGATGAGTCGAGGGCCAGCCTGGGTGGCCGTGGTACCGAGACCGGGATGATCGAGCTTGAGTGGCGCGGTCCGGTTGAGCCCGCGCATGAACGCCTCGACCAGCGGCCGATGTTCGGGCTCGAGGGCGAACACATGGGCGCCATCGATCGATTCGCTGGCGGTTGCGATCTGGAGATCGTTGAGCGCCCGGTGAAGATCCAGAACCAGGAGGTGCACGCTGTCGCCCTGATCCCTCACGCCGGACGCCAGCCGGCGCAGGTCGGCCCGATCCAGTCGGTCAGCAAGAGATCGAAGCCATCGACCCAGGTCGTCACGACGAGCCCGGAGGGTCGGCAGGTCCGGACGGCCGTTCCGGTTCAACTCGAGCGGCGCCAGCATGCGGTCGAGGCAGACGGCGAGCCGCTCCGCGATCCTCGGCAGTGCCTCGACCTGGACCCGCCGTTCCTCGTCGAGCCGCGCCGCGTCGATGGACAGATCGAAGTCAGGCTCGGCGACGCCCGCAAGCTCCCGCTCGCGACGAAGGGACGGCGGCGCGGCGTCGGGGTGCTCGGCGTGGTGCGCCGCCGCTTGCAGGAGCGTCAGGAGGTACTTGGCGGCGTCATTGGCCTCGAGCGCATCGCCGAGCAAGGCGGGCAGCTGCAGGGCCGTGACGCCAAGCTCCCGCACCATGGCCACCTTCGTCATCACCGGGCTACCCGTCGCCATCGGTCGCGGCCTCCTCGTGAACAGGGCTTCATCCGTCGGCCCGTTTCCGGGGCCGTCAGGAGTGTCGCTCGAAATCCGGGGGATTGAGATGCGGGCAGGTAACAGTTTGGCGACCAACGAGTGAATCAAGACTGAAGGCGTTCGACGTTCCCCCTTTCGATGAAGAACCGTTCCTCCGGCTGCAGGTCGAGCAGGTCCAGGCGAGCCACGACCGCCTCGGCGATCCGAAGGGGAAGCCCGGACCCGAAGCAAAAGCGCCGGGCGCCAATCGTTCCCACGAGGAGCGCGAGGTCGTCGAATGGCGGCCCCCAGATCCCGCTCACGTCCCAGAGCATTCGATCCGCTTCCTCGGGCGTGGCGCCGAAGACGACCTGCTCGACGCAGTCCCGGTCGGCCTGGGTCACGATCAGCCGGACCGACGAATCACCGCGGATCAGGCCTCGAAGATGGGCCGGCGTCAGGTCGCCGGCGCCGTCGTTCGGATGGCGCTGCCGCCCGTCCTCGAGCCGCACCGCCAGCATGACCGGCAGGCCGAGTTGGCCTGCTCGACGCAGGACGGCCACCACCGCGGGGTCGGCTGGACTGATCCCGTAGAAGAGCGGATCGACCCGCACCGCGGGCGCGCCGCGCTCCCGGGCCTCGGTCAGCACCGCCTCCCAGTTCGCGAGCCCCGGATGAACGGCCGGCACCGGAGCGAGCTGGCTGTGCTGCTCCGCCACCCGATACAGCTCGGCGTTGCCCTCGGTCGGGTCGCGCCAGAACACCGCGGCCAGGTGCGACACCCACGCGCGGTCGATGCCGTTCCGCCGCATTTCGTCGAGGAGAAACTCCGGCGATCCGCCCGCGATCCGTCGATACGGATACGACCCGATCCAGGCGTTGACGTCGATCCGGAGGCCACCCGGGGTTCGGGAAGCGGTGTCGATGGTTGGCGTGGAGCCGTTCACGCGAACGCTCCCGGTGGGAAGATCGCGGCCGCGTTCCGCCATCGGACGTTCTCCAGCTCCTGACCCGTCAACAACCGCTCCAGATAGCGGAGCTTGCCCCAGCCGGTGCAGAGGGTGAGGTCGGCGCCCCAGAGGAGCCGCTCCACGCCGACCGCGGCGATGGCCCCCTCGAGCATCCCGGCGTCGACCCCGCTGCCGGAGAGGTCGACGTACACGTTAGGCAGATTCCGGACGGCGTGAAGGGTGTGGAGCCAGTCACCCCCGCCGCCCAGGTGGGCCAGCAGGAACGGCACCTCGGGATGGCGCGCCGCCAACCGGCCGAGTTCCACCGCGTCGGACGCCTCCTGGCCGGGCCAGTCGCGGCGGCGATGCTGCCAGACGTGATGGAGAATGGGAACCCGGTGGCGGCGAGCCGCGGCGGCGATCGGATCGAGCAGGGGATCGTCGGCCCGACGGCTGGCGGCCAGTTTGACGCCGATCATCCCCTGGGCCACGCCGCGGTCGATTTCGGTCAGCGCGTGCTCGGTGAAGTTCGGGTTGACGCAGACATATCCCTTGATCCGATCCGGCACCAGCGCCGCCAGCTCGAGCAGGGCGTCGTTGGCCACCGTCACGTCGGCCGGCGAGGGGAAGTAGGTCGGCGAGGTTCGTCCCCAGCTGCCCAGGATCGAGGCCACGTGCCACCGGACGCCGATTCGTTCGCCAGCGGCGAGTCGACTCCCGTTCCGCGCTTCCCAGTCGGGACGGGCGCTGGCCGGGTGGTAGAAGTGGGCGTGAACGTCGATCAGCATCGGGCCGCCGCGATGAGGGCCTCTTCGATCACGCCGAGGGCAAAGTCGACCTCGCCCTCGCCATGGGCGAGCGACACGAAATTATAGGCGGTCCGCTTGAAGAGGAGGCCGCGCCGCGCCGCCTCGGCCGCCACCCGTCCGCCCACCGACTCGTCGCGAAAGCGGAGGTAGCACATCTCCGGAACGCCCGGCGCTCCGCTCACCAGACCGGGAAACTCCGTCGCGAGCCGCGCGAGCCCGCGGTGGAGACGCCCTCCCACCCGCCCCAGGTGCGCCGGAACCCCCAGCGTGACGCACTGGTCGACCGCCGCGCGGGCCGCGGCCAGCGCCACGAACTCAGTGGCGAGAGTCGAGGAGATCCAGGTTCGTCCCACCTGGTCGAGGAACCGCCGGGCTCCCCCGACCGCGGCGAGCGGAAATCCGTTGCCGAGGGCTTTGCCGAGGACGACCAGGTCGGGGACGATCCCCCATCGCTCCACCGCGCCGCCCACCGCGAGGCGGAATCCGGTCTTGATTTCGTCGAAGACGAGAGCCGCCCCCACCCGTTCGGTTTCGGCCCGAAGGAGGCGGAGCCACTCGATCGAGGGAGGCCCGTCCACGACCGGCTCGATGACCACCGCTGCCAGGGCATTGTCAGCCTCCCGAATGGCCGCCCGGGTCCGGTCGGCGTCGTCGAAGGGAATGGTGCGAAAGTCCGCCTGCACCGACCCCGGCACCCCGGGGCCGGTGCTCGAAAGATCGAGCCAGCCGTGATAGCCGCAGCCGATGACGAGGTTCCGCCCGGTGGCGGCCCGCGCCAGTCGAACGGCGGCGGCCACCGCCTCCGCGCCGGTCTTGAGGAAGCGGACCGACTCGAGCCACGGTGACACCTCCCGGAGCCGTTCGGCGAGCCGCTCCTCCTCGACCGGGGCGAGCGACCCGACCCCGCCCCGCTCCAGTGCCTCGCGCGCGGCCGTCATGACGGCGGGGTGGGCGTAGCCTAACGACACGGCGCCGAGCGCCATGATCAGGTCGAGGTACTCGCGGCCCTGGTCGTCCCAGATCCGGGGGCCGGCGCTGCGCCGCATCCGAACCGGAAGGTCGGCCCCCGGATCGGCGGCGCCGAAGAGGGCCTCGGGCCGCTTGCTCCCGGTGGACGTGAACCCGGCCACGATCATCCGATCAGCTCCAGGGCGCCCCACCGGGCGGGATCGCGTCGGTCGCCGCGGAGGTAGACCCAGCCGTTGCCGCCGCCCCAGGCCAGTTGCCCCGCGCGACGGACTCGCTCGGGGCGCATCTCGTTGACGCAGAGGTCGAAGGCCAGCCGGGTGCTGAGGCCGACCTGCTCGAGCTCCGGACACGGCAGCGCCACCGTAATCGTGTAGCCGCTCTCGCCGATGGCCGACCCGCCGACCAGCGCCACCGGCTGGTCCGGCCCGCCCGGAATCGGCCGGGCGAGCACGCCGCCATCCTCGGCGGGGCGGATCAGGTAGGCCCGGACCGGGCCCGCGTCGCCGAGACGATAGTAGACCTGGATTCCGTCGGAGTGGATGTCGTCGGGTTCGTTGTCGAGGCCGAGCGGAGGCGCGTTCCGGCCGCGCACGATGACCTCGGGCTTGCTGACGTCGACGGCCATGTAGAGGTGGGACGCGTCCCAGTTGACGAACGCGGCCGCGGCGCAGGTCTCGGGGCCGTCGTACGGTTCTTCGCTCCGATAGTAGTGACCCTCGTCGGCCATCTCGAGCGGCGCGCTGGTGTCGAACCCCTCGACCGTTCCGTCGAGCGGGGGCGGCTCGTCGACCCGGATGGCCTGGCCCTCGACCACGATCGGCTTTTCCGACAGGAACGGCTTGCGGGCCACCGGCGCCGGGAGCGCGCCACCGAGGGAAACCTCGCCTTCGGGTCCCTCGACCCGCGCCGACGCGGCGGCCAGTCGGATCGTGGTGGCGGCATCGGTCGTCTCGACGATCTCGATCCGGTCGGAGCCGGCCAGGACGGTCGCGACGGTGCCGGTCAAATCGAGGACGGCCACCAAGCGAGTCGGGGCCGCGGCGCGGACCAGGTGGAACGAGCGCCGCGGTTGCCCCGGCCGCCCCGGGCCCTCGGCCCGGACCACCGTGCCGCCGACCAGCAGGAGCCGCACCGAGCGACCATCCCTGGTGGCCCGCAAGACCGGATCGGCGCCGTCGGCCGGCGCGAAGATCTGGCCGCCGGTCACCTGCTCGCCGACCACCTCGGTGGGCGACCAGGTTCCGGCCGTCTCCATCACCACCTCGCCGTCGAGGTGCCAGGGCAACTCGACCTCCGGTCCGGCGGGAACGTCGAGGATGTCGAGGATCCACCGCGGTCCCGCGATGACGGTCCGCCGGATGCCTTCCCATTCTCCGACCATCCAGCCCCACTCGCCCCGCTCCTCGAACGCCACGCCCCGGGCATCGCGCTCCGACTGCGACTGGCGATCGAGCCGGGGCGCGTTGTGCGCCAGGGTCGACCGGTACCAGTGGAGATCGGGGCGGACGTACGATCCGGTTCCCGGATCGGCGAGCCACGGGACACCGGCGGCAAAGACGGTGAGGTGGAGTCGGTCGGGATGACCGTGTCCGCCCGGGCTCCGGCCGCACTCGAGCGACGCGTACCGATCGGCGTGGCGGAGGATGGCGAGGCCCTGACCCGGGAGCCAGCGACTCGGCGCGGCCGTCTCGGCGGCCTCATCGGATGAGGCGACGTCCTCGCGGCCGGAGAGCAGCGCCCACCACGACAGATCGAGCCGCGTCGTGCCCTGGCGCGCCGGCTCGGCCGCGTCGTGGAGGTAGGCATCGTAGGTCTGGGCGGTGGCGGCCGGAAGTCGGTAGAGCGATTCGAGCCAGGGCGCCAACTCGGCCGGGGCGTCGTCGCCGAGGCGCGCCAGACCGACTTCCCAGCACTCGAGATAGGCCGGGTGGGCCAGGGACACGCCGAACCGGGCGTCCTGCCGGGCCGGGAAGGTCCCGTCGGGGAGCGCGGTCGTGGCGGGCGCCAGCAGCGCCCTGCCTAACGCCCCGGCCAGCCGGGGGTCGCCGGTCAGATCGGCGCCGGCCGCGCGGGCCCAGTCGAGCCCGATCAGGAGCCCGCGGATCGCGAAGAGATGGTAGTTCTCGCCCTCGTGCCACATCCCGTCGCCGCCGAAGCCGTCGGTCAGGTGGCCGAGCAATCCGGTCCGGCCGCCGATGGCGGTCTGGGCCAGTTCGTCGTCGCCGAACCACACCGCCACCGCCGTCAGGGCCGCGGCGTGCCAGGTCTGCCGGTTGCTGAGGCCCTCGTCGAACTCGCCGATCAGATTGGCGGCCTCGTCGGCGATGGCGTTGACGGCCTCGACGTCGGCCTCGTCGAGGAGGCCCCGTTCCCGGAGCAGCACGGCGGCCGCGAGGTAGTCGAGCAGCCAGATCGATTCGAGGTAGGTCGAGAAGAACAGATGGGTGGGGCCCAGGACGTTGTCGCGATTGGGCAGCTCGAAGTACCGCTGATAGTAGGCGGCCAGGAGCGCCCGGGCCCGGTCGGCGGCGCGGGCGTCGTCGGTCAGGGCCGCGATCGTGGCGAGGTGAGCCGCTCGCTCGGCGATCCAGAGGTGCTGGGCCCGGGCCCAGTGACCGTGGTGACGGTCGCCGGTGGCTTCGGCGCCGCAGTCCGGACAGCGATGGCGATCCGGCGTCCACGGGTCGAACGCCATGGGCGCCGCGCAGCCGGGACAGATGCCGCCATCGGTCGACAACTGCGCCTTGATGTCCGGCACCACCGGCATTCGCTCGAGCACGGGGGCCGCGCGCGCGATCAGCCGGTCGAGATGGTCCTTGCGAACGCCGGTCCGGACCGCCTCGCGGAGGGCGACGAGATCGTCTCCGGTCACCATACCTTCACTCCTTCCGCCGCCCATCGGAGCGGCAGCACCGTGGCGCCCGCGGCCCGGGCGGCCCCGGCCGCGAGGGACGCGGGCCGATCGAACAGGAAGAACATCGTCCCGCCGGCGCCGGCCCCGGCCGCCTTGCCGCCTAACGCTCCGGCCCGGAACATGGCGGCTTCGAGCGCGGCCATTTCGGGGGTCCGCATCCCGGCGTCGAGTCGCTGCTGGAGCGCCCAGTTGCGACCGAGCAGCGTCCCGATGGCGCCCGGATCGCCGGCCTCGAGGGCCCGGGCCATCTCGTCCGCGACGGTGGCCAGCTCGTGCAGCGTGGCGGTGACGACCGGGTCGCGGAGCACGAACCGGGTCATGACCCGGGCAATCGTGTCGCCCGAGATCCGGGAGCGCCCGGTGTAGCAGACCAGGATCCGGTCGGCGAGGTGCTCGGCAAACCCGGCCGGCAGCTCGACCGCCCGCCGAACCGCGGTGGATCCGACCCAGCGCGACGCCTCGTGATCACCGGCCCGGCCGTCGAACGCGAGCGCGTTCCACCCGCCGAACGCGGCCCCGTACTGATCCTGCTTGCCTCCGGGCAACCGGGCCTCCACCGCTTCGAGTTCCCAGGCCCGTTCGGCGAGTTCCGCGGCCCCGGGGCTGCGGCCCGCGGCGGCCTCGAACGCCGCCACCAGCGCGACGTCCATGGCCCCGGAACTGCCGAGCCCGGAACCGGGCGGCGCCTCGGAGCGGGTGGTGACCCGGCACGGTCCGGGCGCGTACATCCGCACCGCGGCCTTGATGAGGTCGAGCCGGCCGTCCTTTTCCAGTTCGGACGGATCCCGGGCTTCGACCACCTGACCCAGTTCGGTCGATTCGAGCCGGTATCCGTCTCCGCCAAGTTCGATCCTCACCTCGGCGTGCAAGTCGATGGCGGCGTTGACGACCGCCCCGCGCTCCTCGGTGGCAAACGGCGCCACGTCGGTCCAGCCGCCGGCAAAGTCGAGCCGCACCGGGGCCCGGGCATGGATGATCATCGGGCCACCCATCGGGCCACGGTGGGCAGTTCCCCCCGGAGGTCCATGCGGACCCCGTCGATCCGCCGGTTCATGCCCTGGACGCCGCGGGCGTGGTAGAGGAACGAGACGGGAACCGAATCGGCATAGTATCGGAAGAGGTCCACGCCGGAGGCTGGCACCGGCAACCCAGTGAGGTCGAGGAGCGACCGAAGGTAGCCCCCCTCCCGGTCGCCGG
Source organism: Gemmatimonadota bacterium (assembly GCA_016794825.1). Taxonomy (GTDB): domain Bacteria; phylum Gemmatimonadota; class Gemmatimonadetes; order Gemmatimonadales; family GWC2-71-9; genus SHZU01. Next base: position 10,813 of record JAEUJH010000917.1, on the reverse strand, counting down.
AAATCCCCATGACGGCCGCATCGAACTCGTGCCCGGTCTGGACCCGTTCGAGGAAGGTGGCGAGTTCGAGTTGCCGAATGGTGACCTTGACGTTGATTCGGGCCAACTGCTGCTGGATCATCTGTTCCAGCGCGGCCTCGCCGCTCCCCACCGTCACCAGCTCGAACGCCAGGGTGTCGCCCAGGATGGCCCGGGCCCGACCCGGAGCGTAGACCGGAGCGTCGCCTCGAGCACCGGGAGCGTCCGCCGCGCTCGGATCTCCCCCGGGCGGCCCGAGTGGCGCGCGCGGATCTCCCCCTGGCGGGCCGAGTGGCGGCCGCGGCCCACCCGAGAGAGCGTCCGGCGAACGGGGCCCGGCGGCCGGTTCGCCGAAGCCGAACAGGTATCCCGACACGATCGCCGTCCGGTCGAGCGCGAGTCCCAGGGCCCGGCGGACCTCGACCCGATCGAACGGCGGCCGCCGGGCGTTGAAGACCACCGCGTAGCTGAAGAACAGGGGATAATCGACGACGGCCAGGTCCGGATCGCGGCGGACGAAGTCGGCGTGGGCCGGTTGGATTCCCGCAAAGTCGAGTTCCCCGGCGGTGAGCGCCGCCAGCTTGGTCATCGGCTCGTCGACCACCGCCACGACCAGCCGATCGAGCCGGGGCCGCCCGCCCAGCGAGGGCGGGAACGCGGGATTGGCCTCGAACACCCAGCGCCGGTTCGGATCGTGACGGACGAATCGAAACGGCCCGTTTCCCACCGGCCGTTCGTTCCAGCGGGCGTGACGGATTTCCGTCGGCGCCACGTCGGCCAGGAGGTGCGCGGGGAGGATGGCCAGATCGGTCAGCACGTCGGGGAATCGTCGTTGCCGCGCCGAGAACCGCAGCAGGACGGTGGAATCGTCGAGGGCGACGGCCTCGCGGAGGTCGGCCAAATCCCGCCGCCGCGGATACCCCACGGTCGAGTCGAGGGCGAGTCCGAGGGTAAAGGCGACGTCGCGGGCCGTGGTGGGCCGACCATCGTGCCAGCCGACGCCCATGTGGAGCTGGAAGGTCAACTCGGCGCTGTCGGCGGACCACGCCCAGCTCCGGGCGAGGTACGGTTCGAGCGCGAGCGTGCTGTCGTAGCGGGCCAGCGTCGTCAGGAGGACGTAGCGCTGAACCTGTCGAGCCAGGGGGTGGGTCGTGATGACGGAGTTCATGCTCTGGAGATCCGCGCCCGACGCCAGCACCACGGCCGCCGACTGGCGGTCTCGATGGCACGACAGCAGGGCAACCGCCAGCACCAGCGGGCTGAAGCGACGGGCCGTCCAGGCGGCTCCACCAGGCCGGAAACTCACGCCTTCAATCTAGATTCCAGCATGCCGGCCCCGCTCCCCCCGCTCCGCTTCGGCATGATCCGCGCGCCCCTGGTGGTCTTCGGGGTGGTGACGCTCACCTTCCTGCTGCTCCATCTGGCCCCCGGCGATCCGGTCGTCCGCCTGCTCGGCCCCGAGGCGTCCGCGCTGGACGTGGCCCGGATCCGGGCCGCCCTGGGGCTCGACCGGCCGGTGGCCGAGCAGTTCCTTCGCTGGATCGGCCGCGCGATCCGGGGCGACTTCGGCACCAGCATCGCCACCGGACGACCGGTGGCCCGGATGCTCTGGGAGGCCTGGCCCGCCACCGTGATCCTGGTCGGCCTGTCGATCGGGTTGAGTCATCTGCTCGGCATCGCGGTCGCGGCCTGGCAAACCACCACGCGACGGCGGGCCGTCGACGGCGCGTTGTCGGGCCTGTCCGGGCTCCTGGCGGCTCTCCCCGGATACTGGCTCGCGTTCGTGCTGGTCGTGGTATTCAGCTACGCCCTCCGGTGGCTCCCGGCATTCGGGGCCGCCGGGCTCGACGCCGACCTGCTCGAGCCGGGTGCCCGGCTGCTGGACCGGCTGGCCCACCTGGCGCTTCCGCTCGCGACCCTGACCCTGATCGGGATCGGCACCACCGCCCGCTACACCCAGGGCACGCTGCGGCGAGTGGCCGCGGAACCGTTCCTGACCCTGGCGCGCGCCAAGGGTGCCGGGCCGGCCCGGGTGCTCTTCCGTCATCACCTCCGCAACGGGCTCATTCCGGTCGTCACCCTCCTCGGCCTGTCGCTCCCCGCGCTGTTTTCCGGCGCGGTCTTCGTCGAGGGGGTGTTCGCGTGGCCCGGGATCGGCTCGGTGCTGATCCAGGCGGTCCAGGCACGCGACTATCCGGTGGTGATGGCGGCCACCACCGTGAGCGCCCTGCTCGTCGTGTTAGGCAGCGTCGCCGCCGAGGTGCTGCTCCACCGGGTCGACCCGAGGGCGCGGTCGTGAGGCCGTCGGGGCGGATCGGGCTGGCGATCCTGGCCGTCCTGGCGGCGGCCGCGGTGGCGGCGCCCTGGCTGGCACCAGTGGGCCCGACCGACGCGGGTGACGTGGTCCTGACCCGGTTCCTCCCTCCGGGCGCGATCGACGACTCGGGCATCTTCCATCTCTTCGGCACCGATCGACTGGGCCGCGACGTCTGGAGCCGGTTGCTCCATGGCGCCCGGATATCGCTCCTCGTGGCGACGCTCGCGACCGTGGTGTCCGTAGGCGCCGGCGTCCTGATCGGCGGCCTGGCGGCCGTGGTCTCGGGACGGGTATCGCTGATCCTGCTCGGCCTCACCGACTTCGCGCTCGCGCTGCCCCGGGTGGTGCTCCTCCTCCTGCTGGCGGCACTCTGGGAGCCGAGCGCCGCGCTGGTCATCGTCACGCTGGGCCTGACCGGCTGGATGCCGATTGCCCGGCTCACCTATGGCGAGTCGGTGGTGCAGCTGGGTCGGCCGTACGTCGAGGGCTCCCGCGCCCTGGGCGGGAGCCGAGCCCGGATCTTCGTCCGTCACGTCCTTCCCAACGTGGCCCCATCGCTCCTGGCCGCCACGACCCTCGGACTCGGCAACGCCATTTCCCTCGAGGCGGGGCTCTCGTTCCTGGGCCTCGGCGTCCAACCGCCGACCGCGAGCTGGGGCACCCTGATCGCGTCGGGCCGCGAGACCGTGGTCAACGCGCCGTGGGTCGGGCTGGTCCCCGGGGTGGCCCTGGTGCTCGTGGTGGTGGGCGCCACCCTGGTGGCCGACGCCCTCGAACGCGATCCCGCCTGACCCGATCGCGGCCTCGAGCCCTGGCCGCGCCACCGATCGCGCCGACCCCGAGCCCCAGCCGGCTTGGTGGTGGTGGCGGTTTGCCGCGGCGGACTCCAAATTGACGCCATGACCACTCCTACCCTCGCTTCCGTCGCCGACGCGCTGCGCGATCAGGTCGTCGCCTGGCGCCGCCATCTCCACCGCCACCCCGAACTGTCGTTTCAGGAACACGAGACGGCCCGGTTCGTGGAGGAAACGGTCCGCTCCTTCGGCGGGCTCGAGGTTTCCCGGCCCACCGCCACCAGCGTACTGGCTCGGCTGATCACCGGCCGCCCCGGTCCGACCCTGGCCTTCCGGGCCGACATGGACGCGCTCCCGATCCACGAGGAGACCAGCCACGACTTCGGCTCGACGACCCCCGGCGTGATGCACGCCTGCGGCCACGACGGCCACACGGCGGTCATCCTCGGCGTCGCCCGGATCCTGACCGAGCAGCGGGACCAGCTGAACGGCGAACTCCGCTTCATCTTCCAGCACGCCGAGGAGGTCCTGCCCGGCGGAGCCCAGGCCATGGTGGACGCGGGGGTGATGGACGGCGTCGACCTGATCGTCGGGCAGCACGTGTGGGCCACGCTCGAGCACGGGCAGGTCGGGTTCCGGGCCGGCGCGCTGATGGCGGCGCCCGACACCTTCTTCGTGACCGTCCGGGGCCGCGGTGGCCACGCGGCCAAGCCGAACGAGACGATCGATCCGATCCCGGTGGCCGCGCAGATCGTGATGGCGCTCCAGACGATCGTGTCCCGGGTGGTCGATCCGATCGAGCCCGCCGTCCTCAGCGTGACCCAGTTCCACGCCGGCACCACTCACAACGTGATTCCGGAAGAAGCCAAGCTGGTCGGCACGGTCCGGACCTTCGACAAGGCCCTCCGGGCCCGGATCCCGAAGGACATGGAGCGGATCATCAAGGGGATCACCGAAGCGCACGGCGCGGAGTACGAGTTTGCCTGGCAGGACGGGTACCGACCGGTCATCAACGATGCCTCCGTCACCGGCCGGGTCGAGGCCGTGGCCCGGAAGATCTTCGGCGACGAGCGGGTGGTGACGCTCCAGCCCAACATGGGCGGCGAGGACTTCTCCGCGTTCCTCGAAAAGGCGCCCGGGACGTTCTTCTACACCGGCGGCGGCAACGTGGCCCGCGGCATCGTCCATCCCCACCATCACCCCAAGTTCGACATCGACGAGTCGAGTCTCGACCTCTCGCTCCGGCTGTTCGTGGCGGTGGCGCACGACGTGCTCGGGTCCGCCCCGGCCGCCCGATGAGACTCTATCGTCTGCTGCCGGTCATCCCCGCCGGCGCCCTGGTCGGGAGCGGCTGGATCGCCAACCGGCTGGAACCGAGGATCCTCGGCCTCCCGTTCCTGCTCGCCTGGATCGTCGGCTGGGTGGTGGCCACCAGCGTCGTCATGCTGATCGTCTACCGCCTCGACGCCCGGTCGCCCAACCCCGCCATTCCCCCCACCAGGGTCGAACCCGAATGAACGCCGCGCTCGCCATCATCGCCGCGTCGTTCGCGCTGGCCCTCGGACTGGGCCTCCGGGCTCGGCGGGGCCGGCAGATGAGTCTGACCGAGTGGGCGGTCGGTGGTCGCGCCTTCGGGGCGATCCTGATCTTCCTGCTCCTGGCCGGCGAGATCTACACCACCTTCACCTTCCTCGGCGCGAGCGGCTGGGCCTACGGCCGGGGCGCCCCCGCGTTCTACATCCTGTGTTACGGCGCGGTGGCGTACATCATGAGCTACTGGCTGGCGCCGGCCATCTGGCGCTACGCCCGCACCAACGACCTCGTCTCCCAACCCGACTTCTTCGCGCATAAGTACGACAGCCGGCCGTTCGGCATCCTCGTCGCCCTGGTCGGCGTGGTGGCGATGATTCCCTACCTGGTCCTCCAGCTCAAGGGGCTCGGCATCATCGTGAGCGAGGCGTCGCTCGGCGCCGTGTCGCCCACGGTGGCCATCTGGCTCGGCGTCATCGCGGTGGTGGTCTACGTGATGATCTCGGGAATCCACGCCTCGGCGTGGACCGCGGTGGTCAAGGACATCCTGATCCTCGGCGTGGCCATCTTCCTCGGCCTGTACCTGCCGGCCCGGCTCCACGGCGGGATCGGCCCGATGTTCGACACCATCGAGGCCCAGCGACCCGGGTTCCTGACCCTGCCGGCCACCGGTCAGAGCGCGTCGTGGTTTGCCAGCACGGTGCTGCTGACGGCCCTCGGTTTCTACCTCTGGCCCCACACCTTCGGCTCGATCTACTCGGCCAAGGCGTCGGAGGCCTTCCGGAAGAACGCCATCGTCATGCCGCTGTATCAGCTGGTGATGCTGTTCGTCTTCTTCGTGGGGTTTGCCGCGCTGCTCGAGGTGCCGGGGCTCCAGGGCACCGACGCCGATCTCGCGTTACTGCGGGTCAGCGTCAAGACGTTCGACCCGTGGGTGGTGGGCATCATCGGCGCCGCGGGCGTGCTGACCGCTCTGGTGCCGGGCTCGATGATCCTGATGTCGGCCGCGACGATCCTCTCCAAGAACGTGATCCTCCGCGACGCGCCGCCGGAAGATCCCCGACTGCCGCGCCTGGCCAAGGGCCTGGTGCCGGTGATCGCGGCGGTGGCGCTCTGGTTCACGTTCCGGGGTGGCGACTCGATCGTGGCGCTGTTGCTGATGGGCTACGCCTTCGTGACCCAGCTGGCGCCGGCCCTGCTCTGCTCCCTGCTGCCCCGGAACCCGCTCACCGGCGCCGGGGCGATCGCGGGACTGGTGGCTGGCGAAGCCACCGTGGCCTGGGTGACGATCGGCAAGGTCAGCTTCGCGTCGCTCCTGCCCGACGCTCCCACCTGGGTCCAGGATCTCAACGTCGGCTTCGCGGCCCTGATCGTGAACGTCGCCGCCGCGACGGTGGTCAGCTTGGTGGGCCGCCGCGGACCGGCCCGGGCCTAGTTCTTCTTGGCCGCCGCCTCCGCGGCGGCCAACTCGGCCCGATAGCGCTCGGCCTCGGCCCGGTGACCGAGTGAGTCGTGCGCCGCCATCAGGTCGCGGCGGGCCGCGCGGAGAAACCCGGAACTCGGATCGGCCTGCTTGACGAGCAGGCGGTAGCCGGCCTCGGTCTCCACGATGGCTTCCGCGAACCGACGCTGCCGTAGCAGAACCCGACCCAGCTTGATCTGGGCAATCGGGATGTTGAGGTTCTCGGGCGCCAAGGTGGCCCGATACATCGCGCCAGCCCGCCGGAAGAGATCCTCCGCCCGCCGGTAGTCCTCGAGGTCCTGATACGCGGTGGCGAGGTTGCTCATGGCCGTCGCGATCAGGTAGTGCCGTTCGCCATGGACGGCGTGATAGATGTCGAGGACCCGCTGGAAGTAGTCCCGCGCCTCGGCGTTCCGATCCTGCTTCGACGCGATGTTCCCCAACTCGTTCAGGGTCGACGCCACCTGCGGATGGGATCGGCCGAAGACCCGCTCCCGAACGGCGAGCGCCTCGGTCAACAGCTCGGTGGCCTCGGGGTAGCGCTCCTGATAGACCAGCGCGCGGCCCACCAGGGTCAGGCCGGCCGCGGTGGCGGGATGATCGGCGCCGTACCAGGCCCGGGTAATGTCCAGCGCCTCGCGATGAAACCGCTCGGCGGCGCGATAGTCGCCGAGTTCCTGCTGAATGGCGCCGAGGTTGACGAGGTCCTCGGCCACGTGAGGATGGCGGCCGCCGAACATGGCCCGGTGCATGGCCAGCACGCGGCGGGTCAGCGAGTCCGCCACCGGGTAGTGGCCGGCGTAGAAGTGATTGTTGGCCAGCGAGTAGAGACTGGCCGCCAGTTCCAGGGTCTCGCCACCTTTGGCGGATTCCGCCCGGACCAGACCCTCCAGCACCCCGATGGCCTCGTCGTACTGCCCGCGCACCTCGAGCACCTGGGCCAAGGCAACGAGCGCGGCCCGCCGATCCGCGTGATCGGCCGGCCGATGCCGCTCCGTCATGGCCAGGCCGGTTCGAACCAGGCTGTCGGCATCCTCGAGCCGAGCCTGGACCATCCGGAGTTGACCCATGGCCACCAGACTCTGGGCCACCTCGGCGTGATCGGCGCCGTACAGGCGGCGGCGCTGCGCCAGGGCCGCGTCGAGGAGTGAGTCCGCCCGCGCCAGGTTGCCGGACTGCTGATAGAGCCCGCCGAGGGTCTGCCACAGTTCCGCCTGCACGGCGGGCTCGCCCGACAGACCGGCCGCCTCCGCCGCACCGCGATCGATCAGCGTGGTGACCTTGAGGTCGGCGGCGGGGCCGGCCTCCTCGTCGCCGCCACGGAACAGGTTCAGCATGAACTGCTGGATCCGCTCGGTCCGGGCCGCCTCGTCGAGCGCGGCGTTGCGGGCGGTGGCCAGGCGGACGGCCGAGAGCCCCACCACCGCCAGCACGACGAGCCCGGCCACGCCGGCCACCGTCACGGCGCGTTGATTGCGGCCGACGAACTTCGCGAGTCGGTAGCCGACCGAGTCGGGCCGGGCGTCGAGCGGCTCGCCGTCGAGGAAGGCATCGAGGTCGCGCACCAGTGCGTCGACGGTGCGATAGCGACGGGCCGGATCGGGGTGCATGGCCGTGAGGCTGAGCACATCGAGGTCGGCCCAGGCGGCGCGACCGGGCGCCGACCGACCCACGCCCTCCGGCGCGGTCCGGGCAAACGTCGACGGGCGGGGCGCGGGTTCGCCAACCAGGCCGAGCGCTTCCGCCGGTGTCTTGTGAGACAGGTCGAAAGGCAGCCGGCCCGTCAGCAACTCGTAGAGGATCACGCCGAGCGAGTAGACGTCGGTGCGGATCCCGACCCGGTCGCCCCTGATCTGTTCGGGCGCCGCGTAGGCGGGCGTGAGGAGGCGGAGCCCGGTTCGCGTCTGGTCGCCCTCGAGATCGAACTCGGCCAGGTGCTTGGCGATTCCGAAGTCGAGCAGCTTGACCGTGCCGTCGTTGCGGACCAGGATGTTGGACGGCTTGAGGTCGCGGTGGATCACCGCCTGGCTGTGAGCGTGCTGCACCGCTTCGCACACCGCCCGGAAGAGAAGGAGGCGCCCCCGGAGCGACGACTGCCGCGCCTCGCAGTACGCCGTCAGCGGAAGCCCCTCGACGTACTCCATGGCAAACCACGGCGTGCCGTCGGGCAGCGTGTCGGCATCGTAGAGCTGTGCGATGTTCGGATGGCTGAGTTGCGCCAGCGTGCGCTGCTCCACGGCAAACCGCTCCCGCCGCGAAGGCGACAGCGACGCGTCGCGGAGGATCTTGATGGCCGCGACGCTGCCCAGGTCGGCGCGGGTTCCGAGATAGACGGCGCCCATCCCGCCCTCGCCGAGGAGGCGGGTGAGATGGTAGGGACCGAAGCGCTGTTCGAGCAGGCCGGCGGGGATCGGCGCCTCGAGCACCCCGCTCGCCAATCCCGCCAGCGGCCGGTCGAGTACCGACCCGGCCCGTTCGTCTTCGGCCAGCATCGCCAGGACTTCGGGCACCAGGCTCGGATCGTCGGCGGCCAGCGACGCGAGCCGGGCCCGGCGTTCGCCGGGCGGCAGTTCGGCGGCCTGATGGAAGAGGGCCTGCAGCCGTCCCCAGCGGGGGGCGTCCACTACTTGAGTTCCTTGGCGAGCCAGGCGCGGGCGGCTCGCCAGTCCCGGTCGAGGGTGGCTTCCGATACCTCGAGCAGTTCGGCGGTTTCCCGAACGTCGAGGCCGCCGAAGAACCGGCATTCCACCATCGTGGCCTGGCGCGGGCTCACCGCGGCCAGCCGTTCCAGCGCCTCGTCGAGCGCCAGCACCTCGTCGGCCGACGCGGCGCCGATGTCGAGCGACTCGTCGAACGTGACCAGCGCCTCGCCGCCGCCCCGTTTGTGGGCGTTCCGCCGCCGGGCCGCGTCGACCAGGACCTGGCGCATGGCGCGCGCCGCGATCCGCTTGAAATGGAGTTGGGAGGTGGCGCCGACGTTGGCGGCCTCGGCCAGCTTGAGCCACGCCTCGTGCACCAGCGCCGTGGGCGTCAAGCTGGCGTTGGCGTCGTTCCTCGCCACGCTGCCCGCCAGGCGTCGCAGTTCTTCGTAGGCCAGGCTGAACAGGTCGTCCAGCGTCCGTCGTTCCATCATCCGGATCCGCTCCAGCGGGGCGATGACGGATGGGTCCGTCGGGTTTCGTGAGGGTGAAGCGCCAACGTTATCGCGCAGCCGCACCCCGGGCAACCATCGGAGGTCCCCGGATACCCGACCCGTGACCGACCTGGGCTCGCGTAGACCCCGGCCCGCGTCGAACCGTGCCCGGGTCGAGGCGGCCCGACGACCGAGGGTCGACCAGCCCCGACGGCAATTCCCCGCTCCCCACGAATCGCTGTCGGGTCGACGCCGGGTTTACCGCATGCGGAGGACCCACTGACCTCTGGAGGACAGCATGTCGTTACGCACGAAGTTTGAACGGATGATCGCAATCGGCGCGATCATCGGGCTGGCGGGCTGCGGCGGCCCGGCCGCCGCTCTGTCGGGAAAGACTGACACGCCCCCGACCCTCATGGCCGCCGCCGATCGGTTCGTCACCAACGGGTCGATCCGGATCCGCTATCGGGAGATCGGCCAGGGCCGCCCGGTCGTCCTGCTCCACGGCTATACCGATCGGCTCGAGATGTGGGCCGGCGCGGCCGACTCGCTGGCGGCGGATCGCCGCGTGATCGTACCGGACGTCCGCGGCTTTGGCGGGAGCGACAAGCCCGCCGACGCGGCGGCGTACGGCAGGGCCATGGCCGAGGATGTGGTGGCCCTGCTCGACGCGCTCGGAATCGATCGGGTCGATCTGGTCGGCTACTCCATGGGCGCGCTGATCAGCGCCGATCTGTCGGTCCGTCATCCCGATCGGATCCGGAGCGCCGTCCTCGTGGCCGGCCCGTTCTTCCCGGACTCCGCCGCCCTGGCGACGACCGTGGCACCGCACCTGGCCGCGCTGGAACGAGGCGAGGGGCTGCTCAGCTTCTTCCGGTGGATCGTGCCGACCCTGCCCGATTCGGTGATCGCCCCGATGGCGGTCCAGTTCCACACCGAAAACGATCACGACGCTCTGGTCGCGTCGATGCGGGCCATCGGCCAACTGGTCCACGATTCGACGGCGCTGGCGGGCGTGGCGGTCCCCGCGGTGGCCGTGGTGGGCCGGACCGATCCACTCCTGGCTCAGTCGCGGTGGCTGGGAGGGGTGTGGAAGGGGATCAAGGTGGTGGAGCTGGCGGAGGCGGATCACGCCGTCGTGTTCGCGGCGCCGGAGGTGGTCGCCGAAGCGCGGGCGATCGCGCGGCCATGAAGGTCGGCGGCCCGTCGAGGGATCGAAACCCGGGGTCACCGCCCGGGCCGGTCTCCGACGGGACGCCGATCAGCGCGGCGGTAGGAGGCCGAGCCGCCGGAAGCGGGGGTCGTCGCGAAGGGGCAGCAGATCCTGATGGGCGGCCGCGTGGATCCAGGCCAGGGCGTTGACCCCGGCGCCTAACGCTTCGCTCCAGAGCCCCAGCGCCCGCTCCCGATCGCCGGCAATGGTGGCCAGGCGAGCCTGGAAGGTGAGGTACTCGCCCCGGCTGTACCGGGGCGGGTCGCCGAGCCGGCGGCGGGCCAGCGTGGTGTCGCCCCGGTGGGCCGCGATCAGCGCCAGGGTGGCCCGGAACAGCAACTCGTCC
>JAEUJH010000341.1 GCA_016794825.1 Gemmatimonadota bacterium | reverse complement strand
ACGATGGTGACGAGACCAGTGCCATTGACGGTGGCGCGAGTCGCGTCGGAGGTGCTCCACGTGACGGTCGGGGTAGCCCCCGAATCAGCCGTCACGGCAGCCGACATCTGGATGGTCTGCCCGGGGCTGACCTGCACATTGTCCGGAGCAACCGTGACCGACCGAACCTGCGGGGTCGGCGGCACCGGCGCCGGCGGGTCGACGACCGTCACGTCGTCGCCGCAGCCGGCCAATCCAGCGGCCAGGATGCCGGACAACAGCATGGAACGGTAAAGCTTGTTCATTCACTCCCCCTATGAACGTGAACCTGCGGTGTTTCCAGCCACTACCGATGAAAAACCTTGCGCCCAGCCTAATGCCACTCCATCGACACTACATTAGCGGCAAGACGGACCGGCCGCTGTGAGCCAGCGCACATTTCGCCAGCCCCGCTCCGATCGGTCTCGCCACCCCGAATCCGGTGCCGTCGTCATTTGCATGGCCGGAATCGAACCCGGGAACGATCAGCTCGACGCCGACCGCCCGCAGACCCGCCCGACCTCAAATGACCTGGCTTCCGGACTAGAAAACGACGCGCCAAGTTAACCGCCGACTCCACCATGGTCAAGGGACCTAACCCTATCCTTTTCCACAGCTTGGCCCATCACCAGCCGGTTGCCAGCCACCCCACCACCCGAATCGGATCAATTTCATTCACCAGGCCGTACGACCCTGGCGAACCCTGGTACGCTTGCCCGCAACGGACGTGCCGCATCGCCTTGCGGCGACGCAAGTTGCTGGGAATTGCACTGTTGCGGGACCTGTTCGAATCCGAGGCGGTTTCCACCGGCGCCCAGCCTCGACCCCGGTGCAAGACCATTTGGCCGTTTGAGGCCGAAGAAAACCCGCTACCGAGACGGCAACCGCGCCGTTCGGCCCTGCTCGACGGCGGCCGCCAAATCCTTCCACCCAACCTCCGAACCCAGCTCGAGCCGGCCACTCCAGACCAGCCGGCCGTCGTCCGCCACCACGAAACCGGCCCAGACCCGGCCCCCCCGACCCAATCCATAGGTCCGGTGAACCCGCCCGTCCGGATCGGCCAGGAGCTTGAGGTCGGTGTCCAGCCCCACCGACAACCCCAGGACCGCCTCGGCCCCCGCTCGGACCACCCCCGCCACCACCACCGACCGCCCCCCAAGCCCCCGCGCCCGCTCGGCCACCTCCCGCCAACCGGCCCGGCTGGCGGAATCGAGTCCCCCGCCGAGCACCAGGACGACCACCCGCCCGAGTTCCGCCGACAACCGGAACGGCTGGTCGGTCGGCCCCGGACCCGTCGGCAGGAAGTACGGCAGAACCACGTCGGGAGCCGGCTTCCCCACCGTGGGGCTGCCGAGGACCCCAGCCCGAAGGGGCCGTTCCTGGGCTTGGACCGACCCGGCCAGCAGGACCGTCGCCACCGTCGCCGTCACCAGGCGCTTCATCGCGACACCGCCTTGGCCACCGCCGCCACCAGATCCTGCTCCTCGCCCGATCCGGTATAGACCACCTTGCCGGCCTGATCCACCACGACGATAAAGGACGTCGTCGGGACTTCATAGGCCCGGCTGCTGGCCCCCTTGTCGTCGTACAGCGCCAGGAACGGGGGCCGGTGCACCGAGAGGTAGCGGCGAACCCGCTCCCGCGAGTCGTTGACCGTGATGTTGACGCCGATCATCATGACCTTGTCGCCATAGGTGGTCCGGACCCGCTCCAGCTCCGGCAACAGGGTCTTGCAGACCGAGCACCAGGTGGCCCAGAACTCGAGCAGCACCGGCTTCTTCCCGATGAAGGTCCCGAGGTCGATCGGCTTCCCGTTGAGGTCGTTGATGGCCACGATCGGCGCCTTGCTCCCGACCGCGATGCCCGCGTCGTACTGGGCGGCCAACCCCGGTTGCCCCAACGCGCCGCCGGCGACCATCAACACCCCGAGCAGTAACCCCTTCACGCCCCCTCCTTGATTCGAACCGATCGGCCCCTAGAACCAGACCTGCCCCATCTTGACCAGGTAGTACTCGGCCATCGCCAGCATCAGGACACCCGCCGCGCGCTTGACCCAGACGGTCCACCGCCCCGGCTTCGGGAGCGCGGCCAGGGTGCCCGAGAAGATCCCGATGGCGATCAGCAACGCCGTCATTCCGAGACTGAAGACGAACAGGTAGACGAAGCCGAGCACGGCGCTCTGGGTGGCGCCGACGAAGGTCAGCACCGAGGCGAAGGCCGGGGCCCCGCAGGGCGCGGCCACCAACCCCGAGGTGGCTCCCATCAGGAACACGGCACCGAGCGACTGACCGCCGAAGCGGCCGGCCCAGGCCAGCAGTCGCTCGGGCACCATGATCGGGATCACGTCCAGCATGGCGAGGCCGGAGAGGAGCAACAGGTTGGCCATCGCGAAATAGGCCCACGGATTGGAGCTGATCGTGCCGAACAGGGTCCCGGTGAGCCCGGCGATCAGGCCCAGCGTGGCGTACACCGTCGCCAGACCGAGGGCGTAGACCAGGCTCAGCGCCACGGTCCGGCCCCGGGAGCGGCCGACCGCCCCCGCCCCGCCCAGCACCCCCGCGGTAATCGGGATCATCGGATAGACGCAGGGCGTCAGACTGGTGACGAGCCCCGCGCCGAAGAGCACCGGGATGGCCGCCAGCGGGCGGTCGAGCCACGAGCCGTCGATGATCACGCCTCGACCGCGGCGCCCGCCGGGTAGCGGGTCGCCACGTAGTCCTCGAGGATCTCGAGAAACTCGGCCACGATCCGGTCGCCCTTGAGGGTCTTGAGCAGCCGCCCGTCGACGAACACCGGCGCCTTCGGCTCCTCGAACGTGCCCGGCAAGGAAATGCCGATGTTGGCGTGCTTCGATTCGCCCGGACCGTTCACGACGCAGCCCATCACCGCCACCTTCATCTCCGCCACCCCGGGCCGGGTGGTCCGCCACTCCACCATCCGCGCGGCCAGGTGCGACTGGATGTCCTGGGCCATCGATTGGAAGAAGGTGCTCGTGGTCCGCCCGCACCCCGGACAGCTGGTGACCTGGGGCAGGAAGCTCCGGAGCCCGAGCGACTGGAGGATCTGCTGGGCCACCCTGACCTCCTCGGCCCGATCACCGCCGGGCGCCGGGGTGAGGGAGACCCGGATCGTGTCGCCGATCCCTTCCTGGAGGAGAATGGCCAGGCCCGTGGCGCTGGCCACGATGCCCTTCATGCCGAGCCCGGCTTCGGTGAGCCCCAGGTGGAGCGGATAGTCGGCGCGACCCGCGAGCATCCGGTAGACGTCGACCAGGTCCTGCACCCCGGACACCTTGGCCGACAGGATGATCCGGTCGTGCCCCATCCCGGCGGCCTCCGCGGCCGCCGCCGACCGGATCGCGCTCTCGACCATGGCCTCCATGGTGACGTCGCGGGCCGGCTTGGGATCGGCGGCGGCGGCGTTTTCGTCCATCATCTGGGTGAGCAGCTGCTGATCGAGCGAGCCCCAGTTGACCCCGATCCGGACCGGCTTGTCGTGCGTCAGCGCCACGTCGATGATGGCCCGGAAGTTCTCGTCGTGGCGCTTGCCGCCGACGTTGCCCGGGTTGATCCGGTACTTGGCGAGAGCCCGGGCGCACTCCGGATATCGAGTGAGCAGCAGGTGGCCGTTGTAGTGGAAATCGCCGACGATCGGGACCGACAGCCCGCGCCGATCGAGTTCGTCGACAATCCGCGGGACCGCCGCCGCGGCCTCGTCGGTGTTGACCGTCACCCGGACCACTTCGCTGCCGGCCCGGGCCAACTCGGCCACCTGGCGGGCGGTGCCGGCCACGTCGGCCGTGTCGGTGTTGGTCATCGACTGGACCATGACCGGGTGGCAGGAGCCGACCCGGACACGGTCGATGGCAACGGTGGGGGTGACGCGACGGGGGGCGATGGCCATGGGTCGGAAAATAACCGAGGGGCGAGCCTCTGCCCGCCCCTCGAGGAAGGAACCGGCGTCGCCGGTCAGCCGAGGCCGAGCTGCCGAACCAGGCGCATCCAGTCGGTGTCGGTGACGGTGCCGTCCGCCTTGAGCGGGGAAAGCGCCGCCATGATCTCGGCCCGGGTACCGGAGATCCGGCGGTCCCGAAGCTCCGAGATCATCCGGGAAAACCGATGCTCGTACTCGTCCTTGTTGAACTTGCCCGAGGCCCGCCCATCGGAGAGCGCCTTCAGCTCCTGGGCAACCCGGGTCGGGGCAATCGGGGTCAGCTGCTCGTCGGCCATCGTCGGTCGGCTCCGTACTCGTGATTGGGGGGCGTGGTCCCGTGGCGGAAACTCACGCCTGGGCGGGTAATACGCTCGCCCCTTCCGCCCCGTTGCACAAGTGGGGGACGGCCGCCGGCAGTTCCGGAGGGGCGGCCGCCGCCGCGGCCCGGGCGGCCTCGGCGTTCATGTCGAGGCGGCGGACCAGCGCCTCGGCAATCATGTCGGTGAAGGCGCGGACGATCTCCGGATCGAGTTCCCTACCGGACTGTTCCAGCAGGTAGGTGAGCGCCTGCTCCGGTTCCCAGGCCTGACGGTAGGGTCGGTCGGTGCAGAGCGCGTCGTAGATGTCGCAGACGTGGACGATTCGGCTGGCGTAGTGGCAAGCCCGCGGAAAGCGGAGCGCGGGGTAGCCTTCGCCGTTGAGGAAGATGTGGTGCTCGTAGGCCACCACCGCCGCCAGACCGAGCCCCCGTTCGCGCTGGAGGATCATCTTGGCCCCGTCGATCGGGTGCCGCTGGATGACCTTGCGTTCGTCGTCGGTGTAGCGCCCCGGTTTGACCAGCAGTTCGTGCGGGATGGCCACCTTGCCCACGTCGTGGAGGAGGCCCGCCACCCCGATGGCCCGCACTTCGGCGGGGCTCAGTCCCAGCCGCTCCGCCAAGCCCATCGCCAGCACGGCCACGTTGCAGGCGTGGGTCGTGGTGTACTGGTCGTACTGCTTGAGGATCAGCAGCGGCACCAGCATCTGTTCTTCCTGGTGCATCGTGGCGGCCAGGGCGTGCACCACCGCCTCGACCTCCGCCATCGGAATCTGACCCGAGCGCTCGACCTCGTCGTGGATGTAGCGCACGGCGGTGATTTCCTCGGTCAGCGTCACCGGAATGGCGCCGGTAAAGGCACCGCTCGGCCGGCCGACGCCACCCCGCCCCCCGCCACTGCCCCCCGACCCACCGGCCCCGCCGCCGGGCCCGTTGCCCGGATCCTTGACCTTGAGCCGCCCGAACCGGATCGGCGGGCGGACCATCTGCCGGGCCAGCGCCGTGTCCGCGCACCGACCCTGGACCTGACGGAACAGTTCGTCGACGAAACCGTAGAACGACTCCCGATTGACGTCGGCGTCGATCTCGATCCGCTCGACCCGGGCGGCGGAGAGCTTGGCGGCCCAGTCCCAGTGGCCGAGCTCGGTCATGACCCGATTGCCGGTGACCGTCTCCTGTCCGAGGAACGAGAACTCCACGCACGGGCTCGACGCGGCCAGCGCGAGCAGTTGCTCGTAAGAGGCTTCGAGCGCGCGCTCCCGGGCCGGGTGACCATCGCCGTAGAGGCCCATGGTGGCCAGCGCCTGGCCGAGCGAAATGAGGAACGTCGATTCGGGCGTCATGGCGCGGCTTTCTCACCGAGGGCGGCGGATACCAGATCGGGGTCGCCGGAACGGCGGGCCATCTGCAGCACTTTCTCCACGGGCGGCGAGCCGCTCCACCGGTTGGCGAGCACCCGGAGCTTGGCCAGCACCAGCGGGCTCTTGGGGGCGAGTCGGCGCCGGCGGAACCAGCCGCGCCGGGTCACCAGGTTGGCCAGCAGCCATTCGCGGATGCTCGGGACGTCGAACTGCACCAGCAGCTCGACCGCGGCCGCCCGGAGGTCGGCACTGCGTTTCGGACTGTTGAGGAGGACCATCAATCGAGTCAGCGACTGCCGCGGCAGGCGCGTCGCGCCCGAGTCGATCGCGACCATCACGACCCGTTCGTCGTCGTCGGCCAGGGCCGCGTGGAGCGCGTCGTCGCGCGACTCGGGACGGCGAAGCATGAGCCGGTAGGCCTCGCGCCGGATCAGCGGATCGGTCGCCTGGAGATAGCTCTGGACCGAGAGCCCCTCGGGCAGGACCGGCAGGTCGGCCAAGAGACCGAGCAGTTGGCGGCGCTCCGCCGGCCCGGCGGAATCGAGGCGGCGGGCCAGCTCGAACGCGGCCGCGGGACCCATCCGGAACACCCGATCCGCGATGACGGACCGGACCCGGTCGTTGCCGTTGGCCAGGAGTCGATCGATGAGGTGCGGCGCCGCGTCGGGTCCGAGGTGATCGAGGATCCGGGCAATCGCGTCGACCCCCACCCGCTCGTCGGCCAGGATCCGACGGAGTTGGGTGGGGGAGCCCAGGGTGGCCCAGATCGCCTCGGTGCCGGGACTCGGGGCCGCCGACGCCACCAGGGCCGCGACTTCGTCGATCTGCCCGCGGCCGACGGCGAGTTCGATCGCCTCGACCACGTGATCGCCGCCGGTTTCGGTCTCGATGGCCATCTGGACGATTCGAAGCGATTCGTCACTGGGCGCGCCGTCGCCGGTCGACCCGACGTCGTGGCGCGAGAGTACCTCGAGGATGTGGGCGTGGCTGCGGGAGTTCGGATCGTTGAGGCTCCAGTCCTCGAGCAGACCCTTCACCACCTGACGGAGGTCGCGGTCGCCGACCGGCCGGGCCAGACCGTCGGTGCCGGTCCGCGCCAGCTTCTTGAGGAGGCGGAGCAGGACGTTGGAGATCTCCTGCTTCTGGGCCCGGGCCGCGGCCTCCACCATCTCGACCAGCGCCATGGCGGGCAGCCATTCGACGGCCGGCACCAGGTTGCCGAGCTGGTCCTTCCGGCCCAGATCGATGTCGAGCAGCATGCCTAACGCTTCGCTCGGCAGGGTGGCCAGGAGGTCGCGGAGCCGCGCCTCGGCCGCCTCCCGCTCGGCCCCGTCGAGGGTCTGGGTCAGCCGGCCGAGTCGCTCGATGGTCGAGGCCAGCGTGGCCCGAACCTCGGGAGCCGCGAGCCGTTCGAGCAGCAGCTGGGCAAAGCCGCCATCGCCCCCGCCAGCCCCCCGACCGCCGCCCGTCCCGGCGCCAAAGCCTCCCCACCCCGCGCCACCCCCGCCCTGACCGCCTCCGCCGCCGACCACCTGGGCCAGATCCTGCCAGAGCCGATCGACCTGTACCCCGACGTCGTCGCCGTCCCGCAGGGACAGGGCGTCGAAGGCGATCGGGGTGACGTCGATGTTCGGCGTGGCCGCTTCGGCCGGCGGCGGCGGATCGCCCTTGTTCGGGCTCTCGACCGTCAGCTGCTCGAGGAAGGCGGTGAATTCATCGGGCGAGACGCCGGCCCGGAACACCACCGCGCCGACCTGACGCCGATGGAGCCGGCCGGCCAGGTCCCGGATCACGAAGTGGTCGGGATCGGTCACCGCGTCGTCGACCACCAGCTGGTGGCGCGCGACGGCGATCCGGAGCGAGGGCTGATCGGTCAGGAGCCTGCCTAATGCCCGGTACGCGGTCTCCTGGGCGGTGGCCCGCATCGGGTGGCCCGGCGGATAGGCCCGCTGCTTGTGGAGGGCCACGGCCAACTGCGCCAGGAAGCTCACCACCTCGGCGGAAACCGCGTCAGTGGTGGGAAGGAGAGCGGTCCCGGTCACCCCGGAGCCGCCTTCCAAACCGGTAACTTCTTCTGGGGCGTAGACATAGGCCGGAGTCCCCGAGAGGCAGGAACCGCGCCAGTCCCGATTCAGCCCGTCGCGCGAACGTCAAGCCAATGCAGCGAAATGATTTAGGAGCGG
>JAEUJH010000327.1 GCA_016794825.1 Gemmatimonadota bacterium | reverse complement strand
CCGCTCCTCAAGCTGGTGGCGTGGGCCGATCGCGGGGGCCGCCCGCTCGACGAAGTGCCCTCGGTTCGCTCCGGCGACGCCGACGTTCGGGAGCGGCTCTCCGGCGTGTTCAGTCTGCGCGAAATGACGGTGGACGAGGTGATGACGCCCCGGATGGACGTGGTGGCCGTCGACCTCTCGGGCACCAAGGCCCAGGTCCTCGACACCCTCCGTGCCGCTGAGCACTCGCGCCTGCTGGTCGTCGACGGCGACCCCGACAACGTCGTCGGCGTCATCTACGCCAAGGATCTCCTCGCCAGCGGCGACCAGGCCGACTGGCACAGCCTGGTCCGGCCGGTGGAGTTCGTCCCGGAGGCCAAGCGCCTCGACCGGCAGCTCCGCGACTTCCAGCGGGGCGGGGGCCACCTCGTGGTGGTGGTCGACGAGTTCGGCGGCACCTCGGGGATCGTTACCCTGGAGGACGTGCTCGAGCAGATCGTCGGCGAAATTCACGACGAGTACGACACCGAGGAGGCCATCCCGATTCAACGCGCCGCGGACGGGGCCCTGGTCGTGCAGGGCAGCGCGCCGCTCGTCGACCTCGAGGCCGAACTCGACTATCGCTTCGACCGCGACGACGTCGGCACCGTCGGCGGTCTCGTCCTGGCGCTGGCGGGGCGGGTGCCCCGGACCGGCGACACGCTCCCGGCCGGCGAATTCACGCTCACCATCGACCAGATGAGCCGTCGCCGGGTCCGCCGGGTCACCGTGCGTCGGACCATCGCGGCGGCGCCCGCGGCGGCCGCCGCGGAGGAGGATGGCGCGTGATCTGGCTGGCCGTCGCGATCGGACTCGTGCTCACGGTCCTCGGCGCCACCGCGTCGGCCGCGCTGATTACCGTCAGCCGGGCCGACCTGGCGGACGCGGTCTCCCGCCGTCTGCGGGGCGCCTCCGAGTCGCTCGACTGGCTGGTCTCGGCGGAGCGGGAACTCGCCGCGGCCACGGCCACGACCGGCCTCGGCATCGCGGTGCTGGCCGCGGGACTCTCCGCGGTGGTCGACGCCATCACCGGCGCGCTGCCCCTGTGGGGCGTGCTGGCCCTGCTGCTCCTCGTCGCTCTCCCGTTCGTGCTGATCAGCGGCTACGTCCTCCCTCGGTGGCTCACCGCCCACCGGGCCTCCCGGGTGGCGGAGCGACTCCGCCCCCTGATCCGTCCCTGGGCCCGGGTCATCAGCCTGTTCCTGCCCGAACCGGCCCGGCGGCCGGTCGCGGACGTCCGGACGCTCTGGCGGCAGGGATCGCCCGGCGCGATGGGGTCGGACGAACTGGCCATGGTCGGCAGCGTCATCACCTTTGCCCAGCGACCGATCCGCGAGGTGATGACGCCGCGGACCAAGCTGGTGGCCATTCCCGAGGGCGCCGCCCTCGACGAGATCCAGGCCGCGTTCATCCAGAGCGGCTACAGCCGGCTCCCGGTCTATCGGGGCACGGTCGACGAGATCGTCGGGATGGTGCACGTCTTCGATCTGCTCAAGACCGCGGCGGAGTCGGTGCCGGTCCGTCCGGTGGGCGTCGCGCCCGGGAGCCGTTCCTGCGGCGACGTCCTCCTCGACATGCAGCGGGAGCGGCGCCACCTGACGGTGGTGCTCGACGAGTTCGGCGGGACCCTTGGGATCGTGACGCTCGAAGACCTCCTCGAGGCGATGGTCGGCGAGATCTTCGAGGAGCACGACGAAACCGCCGAGCGCCGGATCCCCGACCTGACGCTGCCCTGGGAGACGTCCGGTTCGGCCGAGGTCACGGATCTCGAGGCCCGGTTCGGGGTGACCCTGCCGAGCGGAACGTCGCGCTCCCTGGGCGGTCGGCTGGTCGAGTTGCTGGGGCGGTTCCCGCGCCTCGGTGAGCGGCTCCAGATCGGCCGGCTCGAGTTCGACGTTCTCTCCGCCACCCCGACCCGGGTCGA
>JAEUJH010000870.1 GCA_016794825.1 Gemmatimonadota bacterium | reverse complement strand
CCCCGGAGCCGCCACCAGGTGGTCATCTGGCGATACCCGAAGTTCTCGGCGATCGCGAGACCGATCAGGCGGTAGAGATCGCTTCGCTTCGGATAGCGCCGGAACCCGATCTCCTCGAGCGCCACCGCCGTGAACGACAGGCCGATCCCGAGCCCGATGGCCACCCCGAGGAACGCCGTCGCGAAGATCGGCGAGACCCGACCGAGGGCCAGGGCGACGAAGAACGTGAAGTACCCGAACACCTCCACGACCGGGGCCAGCATCTCGAGGAAGACGAAGTACGGGTACGCCACCATCCCGACCCGGCCGTACCGCGGATTGAACAGCATGATCCGGTGGCGCCACAGGGTCTCGATCAGCCCGCGCTGCCACCGATCCCGCTGGCGGCCCAGGACCTTGAGGGTCGTCGGGCATTCGGTCCAGGCCACCGGGTCGGGCACGAAGCCGATGGTGTAGGGGATCTTCCGTTCCCGGCAGTGCCGATGGAGCCGGACCACGAGTTCCATGTCCTCGCCCACCGTGTCGGTGGCGTACCCTCCCACCTCGACGACCAGGTCACGCCGGAACACGCCGAAGGCCCCCGAGATGATCAGGGTCGCTTCCATCTCGTGCCAGCCCATGCGCCCCGCCAGGAAGGCTCGGAGATACTCGAGGACCTGAAACCGGGGGACGATTTCGTCCGGCAGCTTGACGTTCGACACCGTGCCTTCGTTGACGGTGCACCCGTTGACGATCCGGATGATCCCGCCGGCCGCGACGGTGCGGGCATCCTCGACGAAGGGGCGGACGATCCGGGTCAGGGCTTCGCGCTCGAGGAGGCTGTCCGCGTCCATCCCGCAGAACAGCGGGGTGCGACAGTAGTTGAGGCCGGCGTTCAGGGTGTCGGCCTTGCCCCCGTTCTCCTTGTCGATGACCCAGAGTTTGGGATGGGACCGGCTCCGGTAGATCTCCCGGATCGGCTTGGTGCCGATGTTGCCGGTGGGGAGCCGAAACGTCGGGACGAGGTCGAACGCCTCCGTCATCCGCTTGAGCGTGCCGTCCTTCGATCCGTCGTTGACGAAGAGGACCTCGAAGTCGCCGTACTTGAGGGTCAGGAGCGATCGGGCCGACTCGACGCAGGTCGGTTCCTCGTTGAAGGCGGGGGCCACCAGGGTGATCGGCGGCATGCCCGCGCTGCCCAGCAGGTCCTCGATGTCGAGCGACCGGAGCCGCCCCACGTACTTGCGGAGCGAGTAGAACGCGAACAGCCCGGTGATGAAGTACCCGATGTTGAGAACCACGAAGTACGTCAGGACGATGACGTTGAAGACGTCGAGGAGCCGGAGGGTCGTCTGATAGACGTAATCCCAGATCACGCGCTGCCCCCGGCCAGGATCTGGCGAGCGAGCGGAGCCCGGGGGTGGTCGGAGCTGGCGATGGTGGCCAGGGCGGGGTTCCGGGCCTCATAGAGGGCTTCGGCGGCGCGGAGCGCCACCCAGGGCGACGGGTCGTCGAAGGCCTGGATCAGGCGGTCGGCGTCAGCGGCCGAGCCGATTCGACCCAGCGCCGACATGGCGCGCGACCGGACGATCGGTTCGGCGGCCTCGGCGTGGTGGCGGACCACCTCGACCTGATCGGCTCGGCCGACATGCGCGATCAGGCCGAGGGCCGCGATCAGGAGGTCGCGATCGGTCGCCTCGCCGAGCACCTGGGCGGCGGCGTCGGCCGAGAGGTAGTCGTTGAGTTCGCGGAGGGCATCGGCGGCGACACTCCGGACCCGCGGGGCGTAGCGGGGATCGACCAGCGCGGCGCGGAGCGCGGGCGCCACCGCCGGGCCGATGCTCGCCAGCATCGAGGCCAGGAAGCTCGGCCGCCAGTGCTGGAACCGTTCCAGCCGCCGGAGGATCGGCTCGGCAAAGTCGGGGCTTTCCCGCCGGGCCAGCGACCGGGCCGCCACCATCGCCACCAGGGGCGACGGATCGTCGAGCGAGGCCAGCACCTGGGTCGCGTAGCGGCGGCTGCCGAGGGTCGTGAGGGTCTGAATGGCCCGGGCCCGCCGCTCCGCCGAGCGAGCCCGGAGCTGCGGCAGGATCCGGTCGAGGTACGGCGCGGCCAACTCGTCGACCCGCTTCCGCTCGGCGCCGGTCAGCCGCCTCGCAAACCGGAGCAGGAAGTTGAGGAACCGAAGGGCGTCGGCCTTGTCGACCAGGGCCCAGAGGGCCTCGGGTCGGTCGATCTCGGTGACGACCTCGACGGTCTTGGCCTCCCAGCGCCGCTCCAGCGAGCCCCAGTGCGCCGCCTTCCGGTCGTTCCGGATCCGGAGCAGCAGCGCCGCCGCGGCGAGCCCGAACGCGCCCGCCACGAACACCACGTTGCCAAGGATGAGGAGGCTGAGTCCAGGCGACTCGAGATAGAACGCCCAGAGGCGGTCGAGCATTACCGGCGGACCAGCAGCCGTTCGACCCGGGCGACCAGTTCGGTCGGGGAGAACGGTTTCCGGATGCAGTCGTCGGCGCCGGCCTCGAGGGCGCGAACGACCTCGCGTTCGCTGCCGATGTCGGACAGGACCAGGATCGGGATCGTCCGATAGTGCTCGAGTTCCCGGAGCCGGGTGAGCAGCTCGATCCCGTCGATGCCCGGCGTCATCGCGTCGAGGATCACCGCCGAGGGGGTCAGGCTCCGGGCGGCCTGGAGCGCGGCCGTGCCGCTGGTAAAATGCCGGACCTTGATCCCTTCGCGACCGAGCCGATGCCGGATGATCTGGGAGGTGAGCGGATCGTGCTCGGCCAGGAGGACTTCGGGCTCGGGCGGTGGCCCGGTCGGTTCGGGCGGAGGGGCAGCCGGGGGCGTCACCACCGGTCCGATGGTGGGCGGCGGCACCTGCCGCGGGGCGAGGAGGTCGCCCGCGGCCGCCGCGAGGTCGACCGGATCGACCGGCTTCCGGAAGAAGCGGGTCGCTCCCAGCGCCTGGCACTCCGATTCGGTCCACGGCGCCTGATCGCTGGTGACCACCATGACGGGAATGGCCGCGGTGATCGGGTTCTTCCGGAGCGCGGCCAGGACCTCGCGCCCATCGAGGTCGGGAAGCCCGATCTCGAGGATGACCAGGTCCACCCACTGGGTCCGGAAGATGGCCAGCATCTCGGCCGCGCGCTGCGCCACCATCACCTGGCGGTTGGCCTTCTCGAGCACCCGCTGGTACAGTCGGGCCAGGACCACGTCGTCGTCCAGGATGAGCACGGTCCGCTGCCGACTGGACGGCACGGCCACCGCGTTGAGCAAGGCATAGAGGAGCCGATCGACCGCGCCGGCAAAGTCCGGTGCGGCGGCGGCCCGCACCGCCTGCGCGGCGGCCTGGACCGCTGGAAACCCGTACCGTCCGCTCGAACCTTCGAGCGTGGCGGCCAGACGCTTGATCGAGGTGGCCGAGGTGCCGTCGACCGACAGCGCGGTGCGGGCGGCCTCGAGCGCGTCGACGTAGGTCGACAGCGTTTCGATGTACCGCTCGGCGCCCTCGATGGCCATGGAAGGGTCACCGGGGCGATCGGGTCGTCGCCCGGGCAACGGGCGGTCGGTCGGGGATCGACCCGAAGGCGCTCCGCATCGCTTCGAACAGCGGCTTCGTGTCCTGGTGCCAGGTCGGCTCCTCCCAGGTCGGCCACTGGTACCGGAACGGCTCGCCGCTCGCCCCGCCGCAGCCGAGGAGCGCGCCGCCACC
>JAEUJH010000856.1 GCA_016794825.1 Gemmatimonadota bacterium | reverse complement strand
GGGCCGCGGCGGTCGACGCGGAGGAGGAACCTGACCCAGCCGTTGCAGAGGGCGCAGAGCCCGTCGTAGAGCAGCAGGGGGGGTGGTTCAGACAAGGAGGCCGGCTTCGCGGAGCTCCTCTTCGAAGTCGGGGGCCGGCTGCCGGGGCCGGCGGAAGTACCACCAGTGGGTGACCGGGTCGTGGCCGTTTTCCCGGGCCACTTTTTCTCCCCAGATCGGGCCGCATTCGATCGTCAGCTCGCGGAACTTCCGATCGAGCTTTTCGATCTGCTTTTCGGCGGTTTTCCGGTCGTCGACCGGGGCCACCTCGAGGGCGCCGGAGAGCGCGTCGCGGAGGTCCATGTCGTTGAGGTAGTCGTCGAACGTCAGGTCGTATCCTTCGCTGACGGCGTCGACGAGGCTGTCGTAGTGGGTCAGCAGACCTTCCAGTCCGCCTTTGACGACACTCGGGGCACAGCCCCGGCGTCTGAGGTACTGCCGTACTCGATCTGGTTGTTGAGTCATCATTCCTGCCTCCGCCGAGCCTGTCGCCGGAAGTATGTCTCGCCGTCGTTGGGCTTGAAAAACGTCCTGATCGTTCCGTCCGCATCGAAGGCCACGAAGGCCCCCGTTACCCGGTCGAAGCGACTCCGTCGTCCATCGGGTCGTTCGAGCTCGAGGATGTTCCCGCCGATGACCGTATCGCGCAAGCTCTGCGCCGCTCGGAGGTAGCCGGCCTGGTCGAGACCGGGAAACTCCGTCCCGTGCTTCCGGTAATGATCGGCAAGATGCCGTTCGGACCGAAATCCGAGGTCCAGTCGGACGGCCGGGGGCGGCGGGGGCATCGTTGTCTCCGCCACGGCGGCCGGCTCGGCCGTCGCCGGCGGGGCCGGGGGGGCGGCTCCACAGCCAGTCCCCGCGATCGTCGCCAGCAGCAACCGCGATACAATGCAAAAGGGAAGGCGAATGGTCAACAGGCCGGGTCCGATCCGGGTCCGCCGATCCCTGGTACCTTTCCCGTTCAACCCGGAGCGATCGCCATGATGATCCAGGATGCCGTCTCCTTCGTCGAGTACTGGCGGGGCGTTCGCCAGCGGACCCGCCGCCTGCTGCCGCTGGTCCCGCCGGACCGGCTCGAATGGGCGCCCGGTCCGGACCGGTGGACCTTCGGCGACCTGTTCCGCCACCTCGGCGCGATCGAGCGGTGGATGTACGCCGAGACCGTCCAGGGCCGGCCCAGCCGCTACCCCGGCCATGGGCTGGAGCTGGGGGCCGGGTTCGACGGCGTCGCCACCTACCTCGATCGGATGCACGACGAGTCGTGCGCCATCTTCGGCGGCCTGTCGCCCGAACGGCTGGCCGGCAAGTCCACCACGCCGGCCGGCGCCCCGATCACCACCTACAAGTGGCTCCGCGCCATGGTGGAGCATGAAGCCCATCATCGGGGCCAGGTCCACCTGATGCTCGGGCTGCTCGGCGTTCGCGCCCCGCAGATCTTCGGCCTGACCGAGGAGGAGGTCCGAGCCCGCTCCGCCGGCGCCTAGGACCGCCGCCCTTCGTACCAGCCGCGGATCGGCCGCGGGGTGTACGGCGCTTCGAGCGCCCGCACTTCGTCCGGGGTCAGGACCAGGTCGAGCGCCCGCACCGCCGTCTCGAGCTGGGCCAGTTTGGTGACCCCGACGATCGGCGCGGTGACCCCGGGTCGGGACGCGAGCCAGGCCAGCGCCGTCTCCGCCGGCGTCACCCCTCGAGCGGCGGCGACCCGGGCATTGGCCTCGATGACTGCCGCGTCGCCCGGATGGTCGTAGAGCTGGGGCGTCAATTGGTCGCTGCTCGCCCGGGGGGTGCCTTCCGGCCGGGCGTCAGCGCGGGCCAGAACCCCTCGCGCCAGCGGCGACCAGGGAATCACCCCGATGCCCTGATCGCGGCAGAGGGGCAGCATCTCCCGCTCTTCTTCCCGATACAGCAGGTTGTAGTGGTTCTGCATCGACACGAACCGGGTCAGGCCGCGCCGGTCCGCCAGTGCCAGGGCCTTCATCAACTGCCAGGCGTAGGTGGTGCTGGCGCCGAGGTAGCGGACCTTACCCTGGCGGACGAGGAGGTCCAGCGCCTCGAGCGTCTCGTCGATCGGGGTTTCCGGATCGAAGCGATGGAGCTGATAGAGGTCGATGGCCTCGACGCCGAGACGGCGGAGGCTCGCCTCGCAGCCCTGGACGATGTGCTTGCGGGACAGGCCGACCATGTTCGGCGCGCCCGGCCGCATCTCGAAGAACACCTTGGTGGCGATGACCAGCTCGTCGAGCCGGCCGTACTCCCGGAGCAGCTTGCCCGTGATCTCTTCGCTCCGCCCGACCGAGTACATGTCGGCGGTATCGAAGAAGTTGATGCCGAGCTCCAGGGCGCGCCGGAAGAAGGGGCGGGCCGCGTCCTCGTCGAGGACCCAGGGTCGCCAGGCCGGATCGCCGTAACTCATGCAGCCGAGGCAAAGCCGGGAGACGACGAGGCCCGAGGAGCCCAGACGAGTGTATTGCATGCCGGGAGAAATATCGAAGCCACCGCTGGCGGACAAGGCCGGGCGGCTCCAGCCCCGGTTTTTCGCAGATCTGGTCAAGCCAACGGCTGGTCGAACCGGTACCTTGGCCGAATGAAGCCGACGACCCGTTCCTTCTATCGCCAGGCGGTCCAGGACGCCATCGACTTCGTGGTGGCGAATCTCGACGAAGCGATCGATCTGGCCCGGCTTGCCGGCATCGTGGGGTTGTCGCCCTTTCACTTTCACCGCGTCTTCAAGGGCATGACCGGCGAGACGCCGCTCGAGCTGGTGCGCCGGCTCCGGCTCGAACGCGCCGCGGCTCGGCTGGTGGGAACCGATCTGGGGATTACCCGGCTGGCGTTCGAGGCCGGGTTCGAAACCCATGAGGCGTTTTCCCGGGCGTTCCGGCTCGCCTATGGAACCTCGCCGACCGGGTTTCGGCGGCGGCGCCATCCCAGGTACCAGATCGCCGCGTCCTGCAGCATTCACTATCACACCGCCGGATCGCCGGCGGCGTTCGTTCCTCGCGACACGGGAGGCGGGGCCATGGAAGTCGACGTTCGAGAGTTGCCGTCACGGCGGGTGGCCACCGTTCGGCACGTGGGGCCGTACAACCAGATCTCCCGGGCCTTCGCGCGTCTGGGCGAGATCGGGGG
>JAEUJH010000855.1 GCA_016794825.1 Gemmatimonadota bacterium | reverse complement strand
TTGAGGCCGTAGAGTTCGACCGGGTTGCCGACGGCTTTGACGAACGGCGGAATGTCCTGGTTGACCCGGGAGCACCCGCCGACGAACGCAAACGCCCCGATCGTCACGAACTGGTGGATGGCCACCAGGCCCGAGAGGCTGGCGCGGTCGTGGATGGTGACGTGGCCCGCCAACTGGGTCCCGTTGGCGATGATGACCTGATCGCCGACGTGGCAGTCGTGCGCCAGGTGGACATAGCTCATCACGAAGCACCGGGCCCCGACCCGGGTCACCCCCGACGCCGCGGTTCCGCGATTGATCGTGGTGTATTCGCGGATGACGGTATCGGGGCCGATCTCGACCCAGGTTTCCTCGCCCTTGTACTTGAGGTCCTGCGGGTCGCCGCCCAGGATGGAGCCGGCGCCGACCGACACCCCGGCGGCCAGCCGGACGTTCCGCTCCAGGGTGGCGCGGGGGCCGATCCGGCACCGATCGCCGATGACGACGTCCGGTCCGACGATCGCGAACGGACCGATCTCGACCCCGGCGCCTAACGTGGCGTCGGGATCGACCAGGGCCGTCGGATGCACCGTGGTCGCCACCGGGGCGGTCGTCATTTGTCGACTACCATGGCCATCATCTCGGCCTCGCAGACGACGTTGCCATCGACATACGCCATGCCCTTCATCCGGCACACCCGGCCGCGGAGCTGGACCATTTCCACCTCCTGCCGGATCTGATCGCCCGGGATGACGGGCCGCCGGAACTTGATGTTGTCCAGCGACATGAAATAGACCACCTTGTCGGCCGGCGCGTCCAGTTCCCCCATCAACAGCATGCCCCCGGCCTGGGCCATCGACTCGACGATCAGGACCCCCGGCATGATCGGGTGCCCCGGAAAGTGCCCCTGAAAGAACGGCTCGTTGATGGTGACGTTCTTGATCCCGACCACCCGCTTCTTCGGCTCGATTTCGAGGATCCGGTCGACCAGCAGGAACGGATACCGATGCGGAATCACCTCGAGGATCCGCCCGATGTCGAGGACCTGCCCCGCCTTCGAGGCCGTCCGGGCGATCATCTTGGCCAGCGCCACGTTGCCCTCGTGGCTCGGTCGGGTGGCGACCACGTGCGCCTTGACCCGGCCCCCGGTCAGGACCAGATCGCCGACGATGTCGCCCGCCTTGTGGCGGACGAACTCGTCGGACCACCGGAGGGCGCCATTGACCACCTCCGAGTCGGACAGCACCACCGCCGATTCGGGCGATCCGCCCTTCAGGAGCCCGCGGGCCCGGAGCGCGTCGAGTTCGTGGAGGAATCCGAAGGTCCGGGCCCCGGCGAGTTCCTTCCGGAACGCCGCGGCCGTGACGTCGTACGACCCGACCTGGCGGCCGATGAGGGGGTGCGACCACTCGATCGTCGCCGTGACCCGCAGCGCCTTGGCGGGTGCCACGACGTAGGTCGCTTCGCCGACCGTCAGGGTGAAGGGCGCGGCCACCGTGTAGACGACGGGATCGCCGGGTTGTTCGGCCACGCCGGCGCTTTCGAGGGCCGCCAGGAACGGGAGAAACGACCCGTCCATGATCGGCGCCTCGGGACCGTCGACTTCGATGACGAGATCGTCGAGTTCGAGCGCCGCCACCGACGCCAGCAGGTGCTCCACCGTGTGAACGGTGTGCGCCCCGTGGCCCACCGCGGTTCGTCGCTCGGTGGCGTCGACCTCGTCGACCCGGGCCGGGAACTCCGGTTGCCCTTCCAGATCGGTTCGCCGGAATCGGATCCCGGTCCCGGCGGGAGCCGGGAGGCACCGAATCCGGGTGGCGGCCCCGGTGTGAAGGCCGACTCCGGCGATTTCCGCTTCTCCCTTCAGCGTGCGTCTCGGCATGGTCTTACGGTCGTTCCTTCGCGACGGCTTCCAACTTGTCGATGATCGGGGCCAGCCGGTAGAGCGCCGCCTGGGCCCGAAGAAATTCGCGGTGCGGTCGGGCCGGGAACCCGCTGAAATCGGCCCCCGGAGGCACCTCGGAAATGACCCCGGCCTTGGCACCGATCCGGGCCCGATCGCCGACGGTGAAATGGCCCCCGATGGCCGAATGCCCGGCCAGGATGACGTCGTTGCCGATCCGGGCCGTCCCCGCCACGACCACGCCGCCCATTACCAGGCAGCGCTCGCCGAGGTGGGCATTGTGGCCGATGTGAACCAGGTTGTCGAGCTTGGTCCCGGCGCCGATGGTGGTATCGTCGATGCTGCCCCGGTCGACGCAGCTGTTGGCCCCGATCTGGACGTCATCGCCGATCCGACACCCCCCCACGTGAGGAATGGGATGATGTCCACGCCGATCCGACACGAAACCGAACCCGGTCCCCCCGAGCACCGCGCCCGCCTTGACCCGGACCCGGGCGCCGAGGACGGTTCCCCGGTAGCAGACGACGCGCGCGTCGAGTTCACTGTCGTCGCCCACCTGGACGCCGGCTTCGAGGACGCAACCCGCCCCCACCGTCACCCGATCGCCGAGCACGACGCCATCCATGAGGGACACGAACGGCCCGATCACGACATCGCGGCCGAGGCGTACGCCCTGCCCCAGCCGAGCGGTCGGATCGATCCGGCCGACCCGCGGCGCAGGCGGGAACAGCGCGCCGACGGCCACCGCCATCGCGCGCTGGGGGTCCTTGACCTCGATCAGCACCGGGGGCCCGCCCGGCGCGGGCCGGCGGAACCCCTCGGGGACCAGCACCGCGCCCGCCGCCGTGGCCGCGAAGGCGTCGGCGTACTTGGCGGACGCGAGGAACGAAAGCGCGGCGCCGTGAGCCCGATCGAGCGGACCCACGGCGTTGAGCACCAACGAACCGTCCCCGTCCAGACGGCCACCCACCAGTTCGGCGAGGGCCGCCGCGGTCAGGGGCGCCGCGGCCGGAACCACGTCAGGGCGCGGGGGTCTGCGCCAGCCGCTGCGCCACCCGGAGCGTGATGTCGAGCGACTTGTCGTACGACACGATATTGGACGAGGCCTCCGACGCGAGATCGATGATCAGCGCGTAGTTGCCCTCGGCCCGGATCCCGTCGATGATCGACCGGAGCCGGTCCTGCATCGGGGTGAGCAGCTCGCGCTCGCGCAGGCCGATCCGGTTCTGGATGGCCTGGAGCTTGGCCTGCACCGTGTCCTGCTGGGCAGCCAGCGCCTTTTCGCGCGCCGTCCGCGTCGACGCCGTCATCATCGCCTGGCTCTGCTGGTAGTTCGCGACGGCCGAGTCGAAGGCGGCCCGGATCTTCTGGGCCTCGCCCTGGGCGACCTCCGCTTCCTTGGCGAACAGGCTTTCGGCCGCGGCATATCCCGGCATCCCCTTGAGGAGGGCGCCGGCGTTGATGAACGCGATACGAAGGCCGCCGGATGGCGCCTGCGTCGCGGGCGCGGCCGGCTTCGGCTGCTGCGCCTGCGCCGCGGCCGTGGAGCCCATCAGCGCGACCATCGCGATCACCATCATACCATTACGTCGAAACGACATCGTGGTCCTCCGCCAGATACCGTATTCCACAAGGGATTCGGGTTAGAAGAAGTTGCCCAATCGGAAATGGAGCTGCCAGCCAGGCTTGGGCTTGCCGTTCTGATCGGTGCGGTCGAGGCCGTAGCCAAGATCGATCCCGATCGGGCCGAGCGGGGAAACGAGAGCGACGCCAGCGCCAACGCTCCGGAACAGGCGCGTCGGGTTGTACTGCCGGGCCCGGCCGTACACGTTGCCGGCGTCGGAGAAGACGTTGACGTAGAACTGCTGCGACAACCGGGCGCCGGCCTCGATCGTGAAGGCCGCGTACGCCTTGCCGAAGCTACCGGGCTGCACGGTGGAGCCGCTGGCCGTGGCGTCGTAGCCGTTCGGCGTGATCGCGAACTCGTCGTAGCCGCGGAGCGGAATGCCGTACTGCACGCCGCCCAGCGAGTAGAGTTCATAGAAGAACGGACCCACGTCGCCGAAGACGAAGCCGGACCGGGCCTTGAAGCCGAGGGTGAACTGGACGCCGCCGCCGAAGTTGTCGCCACCGGCCCGCCCGAGGGGCGTGAACCAGTTGCCTTCGAGGTCGACCTTCTGGTATTGCCCGCTGCCGCCAAGGAAGCCGCCGTTGTACTCCGCCGAGGTCGTGATCGACGTGCCAGCCACCGGGAACGGCAGGCCGATCCGGGTGTCGCGAACCAGACTGAGTCCAAGAGACGACCGACTGCACCCCTCGTCGCACTGGTACCGGTCCGCC
The DNA here is from genome assembly GCA_016794825.1 of Gemmatimonadota bacterium. GTDB lineage: Bacteria > Gemmatimonadota > Gemmatimonadetes > Gemmatimonadales > GWC2-71-9 > SHZU01. Next base: position 10,147 of record JAEUJH010000855.1, on the reverse strand, counting down.
AGGTCGGCGGGCGTGTCGGTAAACCGGTTCCGCTGGAATCCGTACGACGCGAACACCCGGGTATACCGCGAACCGAAGAACGGGAGACCGATCTGGAGATTGGCGCCCTCGCGCCGGATCCGGCCCAGGTCACCGACCGTGTATCGCTGCCGGCTGTTGAACAGGGTCAGCGTACCCGAGATGCGGCTGTCCCGAATGGCCGGGTCCGAGTAGCTCAGGTTGAAATCGTTGATGTTCGCCCCGAACTGCCACTGGATCTTGCCGCGCTTGCCCTTGCCGAAGAGGTTCGGCTCCTCGAGGCCCAGGAACCCGCCCACGCCGACGCCCTGCCCGACCGACGCGCCGAAATTGATGTTGCCGGTGTTCCGCTCCGTCACCCGGAAGGTGACGTCGACGTCGACGCCGTTCTCGGCCTGCTGCACGTCCGGCGACGGAAGCGGCTGCTCGAAGAAGTTGAGGTTCGAGATGTTCTGGTACGACCGGATCAGCAGATCCCGGTTGAACGTCATGCCCGGCAGGAGCACGATCTGCTCCCGGATCACCCGCTCGTGGGTGACGTCGTTGCCGAGGATCATGATCTTGTTGATGGTGGCCGGCTGCCCCTCGAACACCCGCCAGCGCAGATCGACCACCGGCTTCCCGTCGGCCCCGGTGCGGCGGGTTTCTTCCGGCTCGACCTGGGAGACGATGTAGCCGTTGTTCGAATAGAGGTTCCGCACCTTCTCGGTGGCCGCGTCCCAGTCGGCCCGCGAGAACGGGACGTCGACCGCCGTGCCGCTGCCCGCCAGCACCGCCGTCCCGAACGGGAAGTACAGACTCAGTTCCTCGGCCGAGAACCGCCGGTTGCCGATCACGTCGAAGGTCCCGACCCGGTAGGGCTGGCCTTCGTCGACCTTGATCTTGAGAATGGCCTTGCCCGGCGTGCTGTCGGCGATCAGGGTGTCGCTGAGGACCCGGAGATCGACGTAGCCCCGGTCGGCGTACCACTGCGGAATCCGGTTCCGGACGTCGTCCTCGACCTTGTCCTCGGTGTAATCGCCCTTCCGGAACCACCAGAAGCCCTCGGGTCGGGACGACATCGCCTTGACGACGTCCTTGTCCTTGAACTTCTCGTTCCCCTCGACGATGACCTGACTGATCGCGACCCGACCGCCCTCCTTGACGTCGAACGCCAGGTCGATGGTGTTGGCGGAGTCGGACTTGGTCTCGACCGCCTTCACCACGACCGCGTAATAGCCCTTCTTCTGGTAGAGCGAGTCGATCGCGGCCACCGACCGGGCCAGCGCCACCCGGTCGAGCGGCCGACCCTCGAGTACCGTGACCTTCTTCCGGACGCTCGATTCGTCGAGCTTCTCGACGCCACGCAGACTCCAGCGCTGCAGCACCGGCCGCTCCACCACCAGGATCGTGACGATGAACCGGTCGTCGACGGATTGACCGTCGATCCGGACGTCGTCGAACTGACCGGTCTGATAGAGAGAGGTGATGGCGCGCTGGACGGCCTTGAAGCCGATGGTCTGGAAGACCTGGATGCCGGAGAACGAGATGATCTCGTCGGCCCGGAGCCGGGCGTTGCCGCGCACGACGATGCTGTCGACCAGCTGCTCGGTCGGCGCGGCCGGATCCTGCGCCGCCGCCGGTGATGCCATTCCGGCCACGGCGAGCAGGCCGACGAGGCCGGCTGCAAGCCGATGCAGTCGGCGCGCCACGCGCGCCCCGAAGTCCCCAACCATGCCCACGGGTGTCCTCACCGACTCATTACAGGTGCGACCCGGACATGGCGCGGAACGCCAGCTTGTCGCCCTCGGGCGCGAGGTCGACCTCGATCTCGTCGCCCCGGGTCAGATCGCCGGCCAGGAGCCGTTCGCTGAGCGGATCCTCGATGTACTTCTGGATCGCCCGCTTGAGGGGTCGGGCGCCGTAGTTCTGGTCGTACCCCTTGTTGACCAGGAAGTCGCTCGCGGCCGCCGTCAGCTTGACCTCGCTCCCGACTCGCTTGTCGAGATCGCGGAGCAGGATCGAGACGATCTTGACGATGTGTTCCTTCTCGAGCGGATGAAACACGATCGTGTCGTCCACCCGGTTCAGGAACTCCGGATTGAAGACCTTGGCGATCTCCTCCTTGACCGTATCGGCGATCTTGCCGAACGACTTGGTACCGCCCTGATGGAAGCCCATCGACTTGTTCGACGTGATGTCGCGAGCGCCCACGTTGGACGTCATGATCACCACGGTGTTCTTGAAGTCGATGACCCGGCCGTAGTTGTCCGTCAGGTGCCCCTCGTCGAGGACCTGCAGGAGGATGTTGAACACGTCCGGATGGGCCTTTTCGATTTCGTCGAGCAGGACCACCGAGTACGGCTTCCGCCGGACCGCCTTGGTCAGGGTGCCGGAGTCCTCGTAGCCGACGTAGCCCGGAGGGGCGCCGATCAGCCGCGAGACCGAGAACTTTTCCATGTACTCCGACATGTCGACCCGGATCAGGGCCGCCGGGTCGGCAAAGAGGAACTGGGCCAGCGCCCGCGCCAACTCCGTCTTCCCGACGCCCGTGGGCCCCGAGAAGATGAACGAGCCGATCGGGCGACGGGGATCCTTGAGGCCCGCGCGCGACCGCCGAATGGCGCGCGACACGGCCTGGATCGCTTCCTCCTGCCCCACGACGGACTTGTGGATCTCGTCCTCCATCCGCAGCAGGCGCGAGGTTTCGGCTTCCTGGAGCCGCGTGAGCGGAATCCCGGTCCAGCGTGAGACGATGAAGCCGATGGCCTCTTCGTCGATGACCGGACGCCGGCTCTGCCGATCGCGTTCCCACTCTTCCTGCTTGAGCCGGATCTTGTTCTGGAGATCCCGCTCGGAATCGCGCAGCGCGGCCGCCCGCTCGAAATTCTGGTCGCGGACCGCGTTTTCCTTTTCCTGGTTGACCTTCTCCAGCTCGGCCTTGAGCTGCGACAGTTCGGGCGGCGGCGCCTGGGTGGCCAGCCGGGCCCGGGCCCCCGCCTCGTCGATGACGTCGATGGCCTTGTCCGGCAGGAACCGGTCGGTGATGTACCGCTCCGAGAGTTCCGCCGCCGCCTTGAGCGACGGATCGGGAATGACGACCCGATGATGATCCTCGTACTTCTTCCGGAGACCCTTGAGGATCTCGATCGTTTCCTCGACGCTCGGCGGATCGACGATCACCGCCTGGAAGCGCCGCTCGAGGGCGCCGTCCTTCTCGATGTACTTCCGGTACTCGTTGAGGGTCGACGCCCCGACGCACTGGAGTTCACCGCGCGCCAGCGCCGGCTTGAGCATGTTCGACGCGTCGATGGCACCTTCGGCCGCTCCGGCACCCACCAGGGTGTGGAGTTCGTCGATGAACAGGATGATGCTCTTGTTCTGGGCGATCTCGTTCATGACCGCCTTGAGCCGCTCCTCGAACTGGCCCCGGTACTTGGTGCCGGCGATGACCGCCGCCATGTCGAGCGACAGCACCCGATGGTCGCGGAGCACGTCGGGGCAACTCGCGGTGGCGATCATGATCGCCAGACCCTCGACGATGGCCGTCTTGCCCACGCCCGGCTCGCCGATCAGGACCGGATTGTTCTTCTTCCGGCGGGCCAGGATCTCCATGACCCGCTGGATTTCCTTCTGTCGGCCAATGGTCGGGTCGAGCTGCCCCTCGGCCGCGAGCTGCGTCAGGTCGCGGCAGAAGTGATCGAGCGCGGGGGTCTTCGACTTCTTCTCGGACTTGGGCGACCCCGACGACGACGAGGGCGGCGCGGACGGCGCGGCGGTCGACGACTGGGGCGGCATTTCGCTCCCGAGCAGCCGGAGCGTTTCGGCCCGGGACTGCTCCAGGGTGACGCCGGCGTCGGTCAGGACCTGCGCCGCGATCCCCTTCTCTTCCCGCAGCAGGCCGAGCAGGAGGTGCTCGGTGCCCACGTAGGAGTGATTGAGCTCGCGGGCTTCCGTCATCGCGAGTTCGAGGACCTTCTTGGCGCGCGACGTGTACGGGAGATCGGGGCCCGGCGCCGACGACGCCTTCCCCTTCTTGACCGTCTCCTCGATCTTCTGCTGAATCTCCTCGAGGTCGACGCTCAGGTTGGTGAGGACCGCCGCGGCGACCCCCTCGCCCTCCCGGATCAACCCGAGCAGGATGTGCTCGGTTCCGACGTACTCGTGATGGAGGCGTGCCGCCTCTTCCCGAGCCATCTGGAGAACCTTCCGCACCCGATCGGTGAAGTTGTAGCCGTTCATGTTCCCTGTCCCCGTCGGACTTCCGCTTCCAACGTCTCGCGGACGAATTCCGCCCGCCGTATCGACATCTCCTCGTCGCCCATCACCCGACCGGCCAGCGCGTTGAGGTGCGCCGGCTGACTGACGATCAGGATCCGGTTCAGGGCGTACATCCCGAGATGCGGGATGAGCCGGAGACTCGCCCCCAGCCGTACGCCGGACAGCAGGTTCATCGTTTCTTCGAAGCCAAGGGTCCGGGCATACCGGAGCAGGCCAAAAGCCCGCCAGCACTTGTCTTCGAGAACCGTCGGCGCCTCCCGAAGGAGCACCTGACGGGCCCGTTCCTCCACCGCGATGACGTGCTGGACGATCGCCCCGAGGTGATCGAGCAGCTCCGGCTCACTCTTGCCCAGCGTGGTCTGGTTCGACAACTGGAAAAAATTGCCGACGACCTCGCTGCCTTCCCCGTACAGACCCCGATAGGTCAGCCCGATCTTGGTGAGACCGTGCAGGGTCTTGTTGATTTCCTTCGTCAAAACGAGCCCCGGGAGGTGGATCAGAACCGACGCCCGGAGCCCCGTTCCGACGTTGGTCGGACACGACGTAAGGTAACCGAACTCGGGGTGAAACGCGAAGGCAAGTTGTTGCCCCAGTTCGGTGTCCACCGCTTCGATCCGCCGCCAACCCGCCCCAAAATCGACCCCGGAAACGAGGACCTGGAGCCGGAGATGGTCTTCCTCGTTGACCATCACCGACGCCTCGTGCTGCACGAGCAATGCCCGGGCGTTGGCGGCCCGGCTCCGGTCGCCATTGCCGGCCAGTTCCCGGGAGATCAAGTGCCGTTCCAGGAGGAGCCGCCGGTCCCAGTCCTCCAGGGTGTCGACCCGGAGGGTCACCGCCTGGCCCAGGGTCCCGGTCCGGCCGGCGGCATCCAGGACCCGGTCGAGCACCACCTGACGCTCCCGGGAGTCCATCCGGGCCGCGAACCGGTTGGCCGCCAGGTTGCGGGCCAGCCGGATCCGGGTCGACAGGACCAGGTGGTTGACCGGGCCGCTGGCCTCGAGCCAGCCGATCCCGCCGTCCGGAAGCAGGCTCAGGTCGATCATGCCCGGTCCTTGAGCCGGTCCCGCAGCTGGGCCGCGAGTTCGAACTGTTCGTTGGCGATGGCCCGCTCGAGCCTGGCCTGGAGCGCGGCGGTGGACTCCACGGGCGGGCTGGCGGGCTCGCCCGGGCCCTGGTAGGCCCTGCCGGTGTGATGCGCGGACCCATGGAGCCGTCGCAGCAGTTCGCGGAGCGGCTCGCCGAAGGCCCGGTAGCAGTCGGCGCAGCCGAGCCGGCCGGTTTCCCGGAAATCCTGGAGCGTGGCGCCGCAATGGGGACAGGGCGGCTCCGGGTCGGCGGCGGGTTCCGGACGAAGGACCGGATCGGCCCCGATCGCCGCCAGGATGCCGCCTAACGGCGTGTCCGCCAGCGCGGCCGGCGTGTGCACGCCTTTCTCCGCCGCGCATTTGGCGCAGAGGTGCTGGGTCTTGAGCTCACCCCCGACGATGAGGTTCAGGTCGACGACCCCTTCCCCCTCGCCGCAGCGACTGCACCGCTTCATCGGCGCACCTCGAACTCGCCCATCGTGTCCGTCAGCCGCCCGCCCTCGAGGCGGAGGACCCGGTCCGCCCGGCCGGCGAGGTCGGCATTGTGGGTGGCCACCACCAGCGCCGTGTCGAACTCGTCGCGCAACTGGGCCAGCACCTCGTGCAGCGTCCGGGCGTTGGCCGGGTCGAGGTTGCCCGACGGCTCGTCGGCCAGCACCACCGCCGGCGCCGGCGCCACCGCGCGGGCCACCGCCACCCGCTGCTGCTCCCCGCCCGACAGCTGGGTCGGGTAATGGCTCAACCGGGGGGTCAAGCCGAGCCGTCCCAGCACCTCCGTGGCGCGATCCCGGGCTTCCGCCTCGGGCGTCCCGCCGATCACCAGCGGCATCATCACGTTCTCGAGCGCGGTGAAATCCCGGAGCAGGTGATGAAATTGAAACACGAACCCGATCCGCTCGTTCCGGAGCCGCGCTCTCGCCTCCACCGACAACTTGGCCACCTCCCGCCCTTCGATCCAGACCTCGCCGGAACTCGGGCTGTCCAGGGCCCCGAGCAGGTGCAGGAGCGAACTCTTCCCGGCCCCGCTCGCGCCGACGATCGCCACCGATTCCGCCGCCCCGACGGCCAGATTGAGGCCGGCCAGGATCGTGATCGGCGACCCGTCGCCCCCGACGTAGGTCTTCCCGATCGACCGGGCTTCGACGACGGCGCTCATTCGTGCCGGATCGCGTCGACCGGCTGGAGCCGGGATGCCGCCCGCGAGGCCGGGATCGTCGCCGCCAGCGCGATCGCCAGACTCACCGACACGACCACCGCCACGTCGAGCGGTTCGATCGTGACGGGCAGATGGTCGATGAAGTAGATCGAGGGATCGATCCGAATCAGTTCGCTCCCGTCGAGCACGAAGCTGATGACGAGACCCAGCACCAGCCCGATCGCGGTGCCGACCAGGCCGATGATCGCCCCCTGGGCGACGAAGACCCGCCCGATGGCCGCGGGCGTGAGGCCCATCGCCAGCAGGATCCCGATTTCCCGGGTCCGCTCGCCGACGATCATCGTCAGCGTCCCGATGATGTTGAACGCGGCCACGATGGTGATGAAGGTGATCACCAGCCCCATGCCGAGTTTCTCGAGCTTCATCGCCCCGAACAGGCTGGCGTTCTGCTCCTGCCAGGGAATGGTCCGGTACGGATACCCCAGTCCGTCGGCCAGGCGGCGGGCCACCTCGGTGGCCCGCCACGCGTCCGCGACCCGGACCTGAATGCCCGACACCGCGTCGCCCAACCCCGCGAACCGCTGGGCCTGATCGATCCGCATGACCGCGAAGGCGTCGTCGTACTGGAACATGCCGGTGTTGAACGTCCCCACCACCTCGAAGTACCATGGCCGGAACGTCGGGACGCCGAGGGCGCGGTTGACCTTCCGGAGATCGTTCACCGACACCAGGCGGACGACGTCACCCTGATAGGTCGAAAGCCGCTCGGCCAGCCGGTGGCCGAGAATGATGGTCCCGTCGACGGAATCGCGGGTGGCCTTGAAGGAGAGCGCTCCCTCGCTCACCGCCTTGGGAAGCGGCGTCACCGAGGCGCGGCCGGTGTCGGGATCGATCCCGAACACGTCCACGGCGGCGGGATAGTTGGCGCTGTTGACGATCACCGATTTGACCAGCACCTCGGGCGCGGCGGCCACCACCTCGGGATCCTTCCGGACCGAATCGAGGACCGCGCGCCAGTCGGCGACTTCCAGATTGGCGCCGAACGTCAGGACGTGAATGTGGGGATTCCCGACCAGGATCTTGTCGCGGAGATCGTTATGCAGACCGGTGATGATGCCGAGGACCACGATCAGCGCGGCGACCCCGACGGCCACCCCGCCGATCGCGATCCGGGTGGTGAGGTTGGCGAACCGCGAGGAACTCCGGGCCCCGAGGTACCGGCGGGCAATCCGTCGTTCCAGCGCCGTGGGCCACCCCCAGGCCCGCCGCGACTCGCCCGGGGCCGTCGCCGGCCGGGTGGGCGACCCGAGGAGCCGGGCCCCGGTCGTCACGCCTCGGCCCCGCCCCCCTCGGGCCGCATCGCGGGAAACAGGATCACGTCCCGAATCGAGGGCTGGTTGGTGAGGATCATCACCAGCCGGTCGATCCCGAGGCCGAGCCCGCCGGTGGGCGGCATCCCGTACTCGAGAGCCCGGACGTAGTCGGCGTCGTAGGGTTGCGACTCGTCGTCGCCCGCCGCCCGCTGCCGCACCTGATCCTCGAACCGGGCCCGCTGGTCGTCGGGGTCATTCAACTCGCTGAAGGCGTTGGCGATCTCCTTCGTATTGACGAACAGCTCGAATCGCTCCACCACACCCGGCTTGCTCCGATGGACCTTGGCGAGCGGCGAGAGCGCCACCGGATGGTCGATGACGAAGGTCGGCTGGACCAGGTGGGGCTCCACGAAGGTCTTGAACATCTCGTCGAGCAACCGCCCTCCCGCCAGCGGCTCGACCGCGTCCCGCGGCTCGCCCGCCTCGATCAGGCGCTGGCGCAGGGCGCTTTCGGGCGCCGACAGCACGTCGACGCCGGCCCGCTCGAGGATGGCTTCGACGAACGACAGCCGCGGCCACGGTGGCGTGAAGTCGATGGTCCGGCCGTCGACCTCGATGGCGTCGGCGCCCCGGCAATGGCGGACCAGACCCGGGATCATCGCCTCCATCATCGCCATCATGTCGGTGTAGTCGGCGTACGCCTCGTAGAACTCGAGCATCGTGAATTCCGGATTGTGAGTCCGGTCCATGCCCTCGTTCCGGAAGTCGTGCCCGATCTCGTACACCCGGTCGAAGCCGCCGACGATGAGCCGCTTGAGATACAGCTCGTCGGCGATCCGGAGGTAGAGCGGCATGTCGAGCGCGTTGTGATGCGTCATGAACGGCCGCGCCGACGCGCCCCCGTACAGGGGCTGGAGGATCGGCGTCTCCACCTCGAGATAGCCGCGGTCGTCGAGGAAGCGCCGAATGTACTTGATCGCCTCGGCCCGGGTGACGAACACCTGCCGCACGTCGGGATGCACGGCCAGATCCGCGTACCGCTGCCGATACCGGAATTCCGGATCGGCCACCCCGCCGTAGGTGACCGTGTCGCCGGTTTCCGTGACCTGGGTCTTTCCCCGCGGGAGCGGCTTGAGGCTCTTGGTCAGGAACTCGAACGCCGTGGCGCGGACGGTGACTTCGCCGGTCCGGGTCCGGAACAGGTGTCCGGTGACCCCGACGAAGTCGTCGAGGTCGATCAGCCGGGCGGCCGCGTACCGGTCGCCGAGGGCATCCTGCCGGAAGTAGATCTGGATCCGTCCCGAATGGTCCTCGAGATGGGCGAACATCGTCTTGCCCTGCGACCGGGCCGCCACCACCCGCCCGGCCACCCGGACCTCGGGGCCATTTTCGCCCATCGCGTCGTCGTAGAGCGCCACGGCGCCGGCCGCCGGATGGCTCCGGTCGAACCGGTACGCGAACGGCCGGACGCCCAGGGCCTCGAGCTGCGCCTTCTTCTCGCGGCGGGCCTGCTCGACGTAGTTGCGTTCGTCGGCGGTCGTCACCGGGCCGATCCTCCGAACCGTTTGAGGTAGGCGAAGATGAACTCGTCGAGGTCGCCGTCCATTACCCGCTGGACGTCGCCGATCTTGGTTTCGGTCCGATGGTCGTTGACCATCGTGTACGGCTGGAACACGTAGGACCGGATCTGGTTGCCCCAGGAGTTGTCGGTCTTGGTGGCCTCGATCTTGGCGCGCTCGGCCTCCTGCTCTTCGAGCTTGCGCTGGTAGAGAGCGGCCCGGAGCATCTTCATGGCCGTCTCCTTGTTCTTGTGCTGGCTCCGCTCCTGCTGGCACGACACCACGATCTTGGTCGGCAGGTGGGTCAGTCGGACGGCCGAGGACGTCTTGTTGACGTGCTGACCGCCCGCCCCCGACGCGCGGAAGACGTCCATCTTGATGTCCTCGTCGCGGAGATCGATCTCGATGGTGTCGTCGACCTGCGGATAGACGAAGACCGAGGCGAACGAGGTGTGGCGCCGCGCCTGGGAGTCGAACGGCGAGATCCGGACCAGCCGATGGACGCCCTTTTCGGCCTTGAGGAAGCCGTAGGCGTACTCGCCCCCGATTTCGAGCGAGGCCGACTTGATGCCCGCCTCTTCGCCCGGTTCGATGTCGAGGACGGTGACCGTATAGCCGTGCTGCTCCGCCCAGCGCCGGTACATCCGCGCCAGCATCTCGGCCCAATCCTGCGACTCGGTGCCGCCGGCGCCCGGATGGATCGTGACCAGGGCCTCCCGGAAGTCGTCCGGACCCTGGAGCATCGACTTGAGT
>JAEUJH010000817.1 GCA_016794825.1 Gemmatimonadota bacterium | reverse complement strand
AGGACCTGCAGCGCCTTGTAGACCGCCTCCTTGGCCGCCAGGCGGACCGCCAGGTGCCGGGGCGGATGGGGCATGCCCATCACGTAGGCGTGCTCGCCCTCGGTCAGGAGCCGATCGAGGACCCGTTTCCGGTGCTCGGCCAGCATCGCCTCGGCCCGCGCGATGTCGACGACGTCGATGCCCAACCCGATCACGGCCACGGGAGACTCCAGAACCAGTCGTTGAGGGGAGCGAGCCACGGGGGCCGCGGCAGGTAGCCGCCCAGCACCAGCCCCAGCCAGGCCACCACCGCCGAGGCGACGCCTAACGATATCCACCAGGGCCGGAGCGAGGGCCGCCACGCCTCGATCCGCGCCGCCGCGGCCTCGGCCGCGGCCAGCGCGGCGCCGACCTCGGACTCGAGCGTCTCCCACGAGTCCTCGAGCGCCACCGCCGCCTGCCGGATCCCGTCCCACCAGTCATCGCCGGCGGTCAGGCGGCCGGTCCGTTCCTCGAGCGGAATACCCGCCGCGTCAAGCTTGGCGGCGAGCACCGCCCGCTCGTCCGCCGACGGCACGGCCTGCGACAGCTTGCGGGCGGGATAGCGGGACCGGCGGGCGGCCAGTTCGAGCCGAGCCACGATCGCGACCGCCGTGACCTCCGCGGCCCGCGCGGCGGCTTCCCGCCAGAGGGTCATCCAGGTGGTCCGGTCGAGAGCGGAACGCGCGCCCTCCCGGTCTCCGGTCAGGAGGAAATCACGCGCCACCCCGGCGCGCTCGAACAGCGCCGTCACCAGATCGAGGCGGATCGCGTCGAGCCCCGCCGGTTCCGGAACTCGGCGGGTGGCATCCGCCATCCGACCCAGGTAGGGCCCGAGTTCCGGCAGTTCGACGCCGCGGCCTCCGCCCGTCATCGCGCCGGCCATTCCGGGCGATCCGCCCCGAGTTCGGCCAACGACACGGCGGCGGCGTTTCCGGTCCGCTCCCGGTACCGGGCCGTGAACGCCACCAGCGACTCGGCCGTGAAACGGTCGCGGGGAATGCCGGTGGCCGCCACCGCCCGCTCGATGGCGGCGGCCCCGCCCTCGACTTCGATCAGCGGGTCCATCCGCGGGTACCACTCGATCCGGACGACGGCGTCGTCGAGCCGATAGTACTCGACGTAGCGATCGATGGCGTGAATCGGCTGGTAGCCGAGCGCGGTCAGGAGGGCCTCCGCCGCGACGGCGTCGGGGGTTTCGATCTCGTGTTCGGGCCGGAGCTTGTACCCGTCGGCGACGGTGACCGGTCCCTTCCATCCAATCTGGGCCCGGGTGGCGCCGTCGTCGGCCTGGTAGCTCCGGACCCGCAGCACCTCGTCGCGCGCGAGCAGGGTGCCGTCCCGATCGAACCGGCGGTCCGCCATCGTCCCCGCAAAGGTCCGGACCGCCCCGGCCGCTTCGAGTGACCGACGGACCCGGGCGGGATCGGGCACGACCGCCTTGAGTTCCCGCTCCACCATCAGGCGTCGCCCAGGATCGCGGCGGCCACCCGGGCCGTGTCGCTGAGATCGTCGAACACGTGGTGGGCGCCGGCCCGCGAAAGGTCGGCCGGCCGGAAACTCCCGGTGGCGACCCCGACCGACCGGGCTCCGACCGACTGGCCGCAGGTCACGTCGGCCGGCGTGTCGCCGATGATGACGATCTCGGAGCCGGCGGGCCGGCGGCCGAACAGGGGTTCGGCCCGCTCGGCCGCGATCGGCGGGAGCGCGGCCCGGACCGCGTGATCGGAACCGTAGGCGCCGACCCGGAACTGGTCCGGCTCG
>JAEUJH010000801.1 GCA_016794825.1 Gemmatimonadota bacterium | reverse complement strand
CTGCGAATACCGCGAGAGCGGCATGCCCGACACCCGCTGAACGACCTCGGCCAGCAGGAGGAAGCCGGAGTTGCTGTAGAGGAACTGGCTGTTGGGCGGGAAGTTGAGTTCGCGCTGCCGGTAGACCATCCGGAGCGCCTGATCCATCGAGTAGAGGACCGACCCGGGGGCTTGGCCGGCCAGGACGAACAGCGTCCACATGTCGCGGATGCCGCTGGTATGGTTGAGCGCCATCCGAATGGTGACGGGCGCCCCGTAATCCGCCAGCTCGGGGACGTATTTCCGGATCGGATCGTCGAGCGACAGCTTGCCCTGGCCCGCGAGGTGGGCAATGGCGGCGGCGGTGAACTGCTTGGCCACCGAGCCCGATTCCACGATCGAGAACTCGCTCATCGGGGTGGCCATTTCCAGACTGGCCATGCCGTAGCCACGACGGTAGAGCGGCCGACCACCCCGATCGACGCCCAGGGCGCAGCCGGGCGCGTCGGTCCGATTGACCGCGGAAAAAACCCGGTCGATCAGGGCGGCGGTGTCGGCGGGAATCTGGGCGGGAGCGGCGGCGACGGATGTGACCGAGGCGGCCGCCACGAGGAGCAGGGCGCGAGCGAATGGCATGGAGGGCTCCGGAAACGAAAAGGGACCGTGGCCCAAGATACCACGGTCCCTCGGCTCCGGAAGCGGCTGCGTCAGGGGGTCGTTTTCGGCTCCGGCAGCAGCGTCACCCGGACGTAGTTGGACCGATCGAGGTATCGCGCGGCGGCCGCCTGGATCCGTTCCCGCGTCAGCAGCGGCAGGAGGTCGTCGAGCCTGACGATGCCCTTCGGATCCTCGCCGTTCTGGAGATACCCCGCCAGTTGGCCGAGCCAGTAGCCGTTTTCCCGGAGGTCGGTCTCCCGCGACCGGATGGCCGTTTCCCGGACCTTGGCGAGATCCTTCTCGTCCGGCCCGAACCGGGCCAGCGAATCGATCTGCGAAAAGATCGCCGCCACGAGCTGGTCGACCCGATCGGGAGCCGAGCCGAAGGAGACGGTAAAGGTGTACTCCTCGCGCGGGATTCGACTCGGCGACGGGCTGACGGACACGCCGTAGGTTCCGCCCAACTCCTCGCGGAGTTGCTCCCGGAGCTTGATGTCGAGGATGTCGCCCAGGCTCCGAATGACGAATCGTTCGGCGCGGGACCAGGCAAACGGACCGGAGAACACCAGCTCGGTCTGACTCTTCGGCTCGAGCCCGCGTCGGACCTCCCGCTCCACCACGCCCTTGGGCGGGTGGATGCCGACGTCGCGCCAGGTTTCGTTCCGGCGCGTGGCCGGCAGATTGGCCAGGTACCGCTCCGCCAGGGGGCGGATCTGGTCGAGGGTAAACGACCCGACGACCACGAAGGTGAAGTCGCTCGCGTCGGCAAAGCGATTCCGGTAGACGCTCAGCGCCCGGTCGAGGTCGAGTGAGTCGATCGTGGCCGCGTTGATCGGTCGGGTCCGCGGGTGATGCTGCGAGAGCGTCACCGACAGGGTGTCGCGGAACGCCACCGCCGGGCTCGCCCCGCGATTGGCCAGCGAGGCGCGGATGTTGGCCCGGAACGCCTCGAACGCGTCGCGGTCGGCGCGGGGTGCCGTGAAATTGAGGTAGACGAGCTGGAACATCTCCTCGAGATCCTTGGGCGACGCCTGACCCCGGATCCCTTCCTGATAGGTGCCGACGTACGGGCCGACGCCGACGGCCTTTCCGGAGAGCTTCTTCTGCAGTTCGATGGCGGAGAAGTCCGCCAATCCGCCGAGTCCCACCGCCTGCGCCGCGACGACGGCGGCCAGATAGAGGCTGTCGGGCACCAGGGAGTTGCCTCCCGGGCTGAAGCCCGAGAGGAGAACCTCGTCGGCCTTGAAGTCCGTCGGCTTGAGGATGACCTGAACGCCGTTGGCGAGCGTCCAGCGCGTCACCCCGATCGCGGAGTCGGTCGTCGTCGCCGTCACCGGTTTCGG
>JAEUJH010000794.1 GCA_016794825.1 Gemmatimonadota bacterium | reverse complement strand
CATTGCCGGCGCGCAACTCCGCAACGAACGGACGGGTCACACCCTGAGTGCCACCGCGCTGGTCCACGAGGCCTACGTGCGACTGGCCAGCCGGGAGCGGATGGCCCCTCGCGACCGGAGCCACTTCTTTGCCATTGCCGCCCAGTCGATGCGGCGGGTGCTCATCGACCATGCGCGAGGCCGTCGCCGGGACAAGCGGGGCTCCGGGCAAGCCGCCGTGCCGCTCGATCAGGTCGAGGATCTGGTCGGCGAGGAGGCGGCGGACGAACTGATCGCCCTCGACGAGGCGCTCGACCGGTTGAGCCGGATCAGTCCTCGGGCCGCGCAGTTGGTCGAACGCCGCTACTTCGCCGGCCTCACGATGGAGGAAGCGGCCGAGAGCCTCGCGATCTCGGTCCGGACGGCCGAGCGGGAGTGGGTCCGCGCCCGGGCGTGGCTCCGGAAGGAGATTGCCGCGGACCTCGACCCGCCTCCCGCCTGACCCCACGGCCGCTACCGTCGATTGCCGGTGAACGACGCCGGGTTGCCGAATGGATCCTGGCCCGAAAACGACACCGTCGTCGCGGAGATGGTTCCGCTCATCGGCCGCCCGCCGGGGTTGGTGACGCCGGTGATCGTGCTGCCGGTGATCGAACCCTCCCAGGCGCCGTGATCCGCCGACCCGAAGCTGCATGGCCCCGGCGGCAAGGTTCGGGTGGCGAACATGACCGCAAAGCAGGTCTTCCCGGTCGAAGCCACCGCGTACACCATCAGCCGGGCGTCCACCGTGCTTCCGTTCCGGGTGAACTTCCCGTCGTAGAACAGGGTGCTCGGGACCACCAGGGTCAGGGCACGGCTCACGGATTGGGCCCCGCTGCTGACCCGGACCGTGAAGGTCGCGGTGCCCGCCGCCGTTGGCGTGCCCGCAATCCGGCCTCCGGCCGCGAGAGTCAATCCGGCGGGCAGGCTGCCGCTGACGAGGCTCCACGCGAAGGTGCCGGTCCCGCCCACGGCCATCAGGTCGTGCTGGTACGGGAGCTTCAGACCGCCGTCAGGCAGGCGACTCGCCCCCAGGATCGCGAGGGTCGGTGGCGAGATGACGATGGTGAACGATCGCTCGATCGTCGCGGAACCCAGCGTGGCGCGGGCGGTGAACGTGGCGGTCTCGGCCGTGGTCGGCGTGCCGGAGATGACGCCGGTCGCCCCGGCGAGCGAGAGACCGGCCGGCAGCCGGCCGCTGGCGATGCTCCAGGCCGCGGTTCCGGAGCCACCCGCCGCCCGGAGTTGCTGGCTGTAGGCCGTGCCGACCACTCCGTTCGAGAGTGACGTCGTGGTGATGACCGGGTCGGCGCAGAGCGGCTCGAGGCGCTGGTCGCCGCCGAGTTGACCGCTCAGATCGTAGCGACTCGAGCCCGCCGGCACACCGAGATCGTCGCGCGCTTCGGCCCGCACCACCACCGCGCCCGCCGCGAGCGGCAGGGTCACCACCGCCTGACGCCGCCCTGAGGTCAGCGTCCGCGTCGCGATCGTTCCGCTGGCGGCGCTGACCGTCACCTCGACGCTCACCCCGCGGGCCAGACAGTCCGTCCCGACCACCGTCAGGTCCCACGAGGCGATCAGGCCGGGCAGGTCGCTCGCCGCGTGGTCGGGATCGTCGAACAGGTGCTGGAGGACCTCGAGATCGGTCACCGACCGCCCGATCGCGCCGCGCATCGAGGCCCGTCGGGCCCGGTCGATCAGGCCGTCGCCGTTGAAGTCACCCCGGCCGTAGTGGGCCTCCTCGGGGCCGAGGGTAAACCGCCCGTCGCCGTTCAGGTCCTTTTTCGGGTGCGTCGTCCCGCCGTCGAGCGTGGTGATGAAGAAGTCCTCGGCCTCGAGCAGCCAGTCCCGCCAGCGCCGGAAGTCCGCCATGTCGACCCGGCCGTCCCCGGGCCGCCCGTTGCCGTCGATGTCTTCCTCGGCATTGAGCGTCAGGTCCGGATTGACCCGGAGGTTGCCATCGTCGGAGCCGTCGTCCACGTCCACCAGGGCGCGGAGGACGGCCGTGCCCCCGGAGCGTCGGTCGAGGTCGATCAACGACGCGAACGCGTCGATCGTCGGCGCGCCGCCGGCCAGCGTGGCGATCCCGTTGGCCACCAGGTGATCGCGGATCGGATTGGTCGTCATCGTGGGCCGGGGCAGCGTGGGATCGAACGCCAGCAGGTGGGCGATCAAGCCGGTGACGTGGGGCGCCGCCATCGACGTCCCGGACTCGACCGAGTACCGCCCGTCGAGCACCGTGCTGAGGACATCGACGCCGGGCGCGGAGAGATGGCCGCCCAGTCCCGTGAACGACGCTCGGATCGGATCGTTGAGGAAAAAGTCGCTGGCTTCGACCACGATGATCGGGGCGGCTCCGTGCGCCAGGGCCGCGTTCGCGAACGGACTCTCCACCTCCGCCTCGATGTCGGAGAACAGGCTGCCGTCGTTGCCGGCCGACGCGACGATGACCGGCAGCAGCCGGCTGGCGCCGAAACCCGCCAGCCAGTCCGCCATCAGTTCGCCGTCATGGTTGGCCTGGTCCAGCGCGGCCGGGTCGGTCCGCGCGTCGACGGGGGGCGAGATCAGGCTCCAGTTGTACCCGAGGCTCAGGTTCACGACCCGGACGTCGGGCGCCGCGTCGAGCAAGGCGGTCACCCCGTCCACCATCTCGGCAAAGCTCCGGATCCCCCCGACCGTGAGCCGGGCGAACGGCGTGATTCCGTTGACGCCCTCTCCGTTGTCGAACGTGGCGGCGACGATGCCGGCCACGTGATTGCCGTGATCATCCGCCAGGGTCGGCGTCAGGTTTCGTTCGAAGACCAGGTCGCGGGTGGCCCGGAACCCAGCATCGAAGATCGCCACCGCCGTACGGTTTCCGGTGGCGGCGAGCGCGGCGTTGAGGTTCCACATCTGGGGCGCCCGAATCCGTTCGAATCCCCGGTTGCCCCCGGTGGGGATCAACTCCCAGTCCCAGCCGGTCGCCATGCCGGTCCCTTCGCGGGGGATCACCAACTCGGACAGGAGGACGTCAGGGGAGGCGGCTCGGACGAAACTCCGCTGGCGGATCGACCCGAGGGCGGCCCGGAGCGCCGCCGCGCTGGTCGTCGGCAGCCGGAGTACCATCCGGCTCGGCGCCCCCGCCGCCCCCGCGGGAATGGCGCCGACGATTTCCGCCCTCAGTTCGGCAAGGAGCTGGTTGACCTCCCCGACCGTCGCGGTCGGCGCCACGGACACCGTCACCGTGTTAATCGACCGCGGCAGTCCCGGCAACGCGGGGTCGTCGGTGCGATAGTCCTCCGGCCTGGCGTGGAAGGTCCGCCGGGGCAGGGCCGCGGCGATGAGGGTCCCCGCCGCCCCGGGAAGGGAGTCGGGTTTGACCGACCGGATCGCGCTGACGCCGACCTTGCCGTCGATCGTGGCCGAGATCGTCGCCGCGCCGGATCCCACCCCGGTCACCAGACCGGTGGCCGAGACCGTGGCCACCGAGGCGTCGCTCGTACTCCATGCCACCGTCCGCCCCGTGAGCGGGTTGCCCTGGGCGTCGAGGGCCGTCGCGCTGAGGCGGATCGTGTCGCCGGCCGCCACCAGGGCCGAGTCCGGTTGGACGGTGACGGTGGTCGTGACGGCGGTCGGCGGGGGTGGCGGTGGGGGTGGTGGATTCGGCGCCGGGCCCGCGGATTCACCTCCGCCGCAGGCCGCGAGCGAGCCGGCGGCGAAGAACGCGACCACGGCGGCAATCCGGCGAAGGCCGACGGCGGAGGATGGCAGCATGGGGGCTCCGGAACGGGTGTGCCCCCACGGCGACGAACCCCGGCCAAACCCGTCACCCGGGTGGCCGCGCTGACCGGGCCGGCCGCGGCGGCCGGGCCGGGTCCGTGGCTACTCAGCCAGCCACAGCACCGCCCCAAAAGTCCGCCACCGGACCTGCCCGACCGTCGACTGACCACACGCGCCGCCGAGTCGGGCGCTGATCCGGGCGTCGAACCGGAGCCGCAGGGTGTCGCCGGCGCGGAACTGGCTCACGGCCACCGGAAGTTCGGGCGCCACCTCCTCCGATCGGCTCTGAACCGGATCGATCGCCTGATCCGCATGGTTGGCGGTTCCGAGTCCCGTCGACCCCGCGAACAGGCGGACCTCGTGACTGGCCCGCAGCTCCCCCCGGCCGGTAAATGTGTGCTGGGTCACCGGGCGGACGTAGATCCGACCGCCGTTGGCCCGGGTCCGGTCGAGCCGGGCCATGATCCCGGCGGTGATCGGCAGCCGGAGCGACGGCTGGCTGGCCAGCGAATCGGTACAGGTCGTTCCGTTGACGGTGACGACG
>JAEUJH010000785.1 GCA_016794825.1 Gemmatimonadota bacterium | reverse complement strand
TAACGGATCATGTTTCAGCGGCGGGCGCCACTCGGAGCTGAGCGGCCGCGCCATCCACCGATCAACATCGGGGCGCGGCCGCGACTTGTCAAACGGAGCCCCGGGCGCCCGTCCGCCTGCAAACATTGGTTAGGCCGATCGGCCCGGGCGGAGCTACGCGTCCTCAAGCCCACCGGCCTGCAGCCGACGGAAGAACCGCTCAGGATCCTCAACGAAGCGAAACGCCGGCATGCAGCGCGCTGCCAGGGCGACATCGCCCAACACTGGCTCCAAGGGCGCTCCGCTCCGGGCCAGCAAGTTGCACCCCCACTGCCGGAGGCGAGCCAGGATCTCGCCTGCGAGGACGGGATCCCAGGCTCGCAGATCGAGTCGCAGGAGCCCCTCGTTTGGCTTACCGCGGTCGAAGTAGAGGTCCACTCGCGTGCCGTCCTCCGCGCCCCAAGTCTCCATGTCATCGAACAGTGGCCGACTGACAGGAAGGATTTCGCAGAGCCGCGCGCGGAAGTCGGGCGGCAGGGCCCGGGTCACTTGGATCGGGAAGTCGGCCTGCCAAATGGCCATGGGTAGCTCCGAACTGCTCGCCGAGCGGCCTAACGACCTATGGATAAGCTGCAGCCGCCGCAGGCGGCTGTCGGCTTCATCCATTTGTTAGGCATCAAGTCCTGCGCCGCCACTGGCGTGGGTGCTGTTTCCCATGCACGCACGCGATGATCTCAACCGCCGTCGGCGCGGCCCGGTAGTACACCAAGTATGGGAACCGCCGCAGGAGCGCCCGGCGGACACCGCGGTAGACGACGGGGTACGCTTCAGGCCAGCGTTCGATCGTGGCGTAGCAAACATCAACGGCGCGGAGGAACTCGTGGCCCAACCCCTGTGCCTGCGCCTCATACCAGTCAAAGGCTGCCTGGACGTCGGCTTCGGCGAGTGGGCGGACGACGAACGCCGGCACCTACTCTCGCCGCTTGGTGATCCGGGCCCGAACCTCGGGCCACGAGGCCCCGGCCCCGGGGTTGGCCTCGAGCTCGGCAAGCCGTTCGTCCAGGAGGGCCTTGTCCTCATCGCTCACGGGAAGGCGCTCGGCGTCGGCGTCCTCAGCGATGCTATCCCAAATGTCCTCAACGAGTTGCAGCCGCTCGGCGATGGTCAGTCGGCGGTAGTCGAACGCGGGGTCGGAGGCCATGCTGTAAGCTCGGTATGGCGCTGGTTGGAAGCAAGCCCGCCGGCGAGGGCGGCCGGACATGACGGAGACGACCTCGGTCAGGGCGTTGCCCTGATGTTGGCGACTTGATGCCTAGCGGCATAGCGTTCAGCGGCGGGCGCGTCACCGAAGCCGAGCGGCCGCGCCGACCTGCCAACAACATTGGGGCGCGGCCGCGACTTGTCAAACCGAGTCTCGGCGCCCGTCCGTCTGCAACGCTTGGTTAGGCCGTTCAATCGCTGCTACCGCAGCGGAGAAGGCACCACCGCGCGGCGGTACTCACTCGACGCCGGCACTTGGTCACAGGGCAGACCTGTGCCAGCAATGTCCGCGATCAGGTCCTCCGTGTAGGTATCGTTGACATAACGGAGGGTACCCGTGAAACCGTTAACAGTGCGCTGGGCGTCGATAGTCCAGCCGACCATCACGGTGTTGGTGCTCATCACGAGTGTGCCGTCGGGGCGGTCCATCCAAGTGAACCCAGGCGATGGGGCGGATCCGGCCAGGAGTTTGATGTACCCGACGACCACGCCGGGTCGACGCCACTCAGGCACCGCCGCCCCCGACTTGTAGTGCCAGTTCGTTTCGTCAACACGGTAGCAGGTCGCCGCTGATGGTTGCGGGGC
>JAEUJH010000214.1 GCA_016794825.1 Gemmatimonadota bacterium | reverse complement strand
GCCTCCCGGGCTGAAGCCCGAGAGGAGAACCTCGTCGGCCTTGAAGTCCGTCGGCTTGAGGATGACCTGAACGCCGTTGGCGAGCGTCCAGCGCGTCACCCCGATCGCGGAGTCGGTCGTCGTCGCCGTCACCGGTTTCGGGTCGAGTCGGGCCGCCACCAGCGGCGCGTCCGAGACCGTTTCCTGGTAGGGCTCCACCGCCGACCGTCGGACCCGGTCGAAGAGGGCCAGCAACTCGGCGCCACTCGGCACCTTGACGCTCGGCTTCTCGGGCGCGTTGACCAGCAGGACGCGATCCGGCAACGACATCCACGCCCGGGCGGCCTGATTGACCTCGGCCAGCGTAATGCCCGGGAGGAGGGTCTTCACCAGTTCGAACTCGTACTCGATTCCCGGCGACGGCGATCCGCTCAGGAAGTGCTCGACATACTCCTCGACGTAGCTCGCCGATTCGGACTTGTCCCGCTCGGCATGGGCCTGCTCGTAGGCCCGGGCCAGATCGCTCCGGGCTCGATCGAGTTCAGGGCCGGTGAAGCCATGCCGTTCCACGCGCTCCGCCTCGGTCAGTACCGCCTCGAATCCCCGGATGATCCCGGCGTCGGACACCGCGGCGCCGAGCGAGAACACCCGACTGTTCCGGACCAGTGACCCCTCGCCGCCGCCCGCGCCGATGAACGGCGGATTGGGCTTCTGGCGCAGTTCGGCGAGCCGCTGATTCAGCATCTGGGCGTAGAGCTGACCGACCAGCGAGCGCCGATAGGCCGCGCGCGAGGGGTCGGTCCGGCCCGGCTTGACGTAGTAGACGCTGACCGACGTTCCGGTGGCCTCGGGATCGGTGGCGATGGCGACGGCCGTCGAATCCCGCGCCGGCACGTCGAAGGCGGGTCGGGGCCGGGGCCTGGGGCGGGCGGGGATCCGGCCGAACTGGGTCCGGATCAACCGGGTGACCAAGGCGGGATCGAAATCGCCGACGGCAATGACCGCCATCAGGTCGGGCCGATACCAGTCGCGATAGAACCGAGTCAGCGCCGCGGGCGAAAAACCCTCCAGCGATTCCTTGGTCCCGATCGGCAGCCGGTCCGGATAGCGCGACCCGCGGAACAGGATCGGGAGCTGCTTCTGGAACATCCGGTTGCCGGCGCCCTGACCGAGGCGCCACTCCTCGATCACCACCCCGCGTTCCTTCCGGATCTCGGTGGTGTCGAAGGTGATGCCATGGGCCCAATCCTCCAGGATGTCGAATCCTCGGCGGAGCAGGTGGAGGCTGTCGGTCGGAACGAGGAGCTGGTAGATCGTCTCGTCGAAGGACGTACTGGCGTTGAGGTCGGCGCCGAAGCGCATCCCGATGGCCTCGATGTAGTCGACCAGCTGCTGCTTGGCGAAGCGCCGGGTTCCGTTGAACGCCATGTGCTCGGCAAAATGGGCCAGGCCCCGCTGGTCGTCGTCCTCGAGGATCGAGCCCGCGTTGATCACCAGTCGCAACTCGGCGCGCTGCGCCGGCCGGGCGTTCTTCCGGACGTAGTAACGCAGCCCGTTGGGCAGCCGCCCGGTGATGACCGCCTTGTCGAGCGGCAGAGCGGGGTTGGCGGCTGGTGGCCGGGGCGCCGGCTGGAGGAGCAGGGCCGACGCGGCGAGGAACAGGGTCTGGATCACGGTGCTGCCTTCATGGTATGAGTTCGATGGTCCGAAGCGCGGTGGCGACCGTTCCGCCGGCTCGGGCGTCGAGACGAAGCAGGTACTTCCCCGGACGGAGCCGGCCGAGGTCGAGTTCCACGGCGCGGCCAGTCACGCTGGCCGCTCCCGGGCCGGCCTGCCATTGAAGCGTCAGCGGGGCCTTTCGCTTCACGACGCTGAGACCTTCCCCCAGCCGCCCGAGGAGGCCGCGCCGGGTCGGCAGGACCGACACCGACACGCTGACGCTGTCGCCGGTTCCGCCGGCGGTTTCCCAGTACACCCCGACGGGCCGGGCGCGAGAGAACCGGGTGGACGGGAGCGCCCGGGCCGCCGCCTGGTCGAGGCCGGCGGGCAATTCCGGCCCGGGTTCGAAGAGGAGCGGGTCGGACACCAGCAGCGGCGCGGACCGATCGACCGGATCGAGGCCGATCCGGCCGCGGAGGAAGTGGCGGCCGCCGCGCGTGCTCGCCTCGACGCTCACGATCGCGGGATCGCCGGCCACGGCCAGAACCAGGGCGCCGGGGCCAGCCGAATCGGTTGTGGCCACAGCGATCGCGTCGGGCGCCGTGGCGGCGGCGAGCCGGAGGTCGGTGGGCCGGCCGGCCAAGGCGGTGTCGACCGCCGGATCGAGGATGCCGACGATCGTGGTGGAATCGCCCCGAGGGAAACGAGCGATCTGGAACCGATCGACGTCCCGAAAGCGGGTTGCGTAGGTCGGCGCGTAGCGGGAGCGAGGCCGAGCGGGGAGTGGGTCCCATCGCCACGCGGCGCTGGCGG
>JAEUJH010000707.1 GCA_016794825.1 Gemmatimonadota bacterium | reverse complement strand
CCGGGGTGCCACGTCTGGGAAAGGCGACTCAGGCGGAGCGCGACTGATCGACAGGAATCTCGGCGGCGGCTACCCAAATCACCCTCCCGTCGCGCCAGGCCGCCACGGGGTTGCCGGCGAGTTTATGACGAAGGAGAGCCTCGCGAACCCCCTTCGCGAGCGCTTGCTCGATCCGATTGAGCAGCTCGTCCCCGTTGGCAAGGGATGAAGTCGGGTCGGTCGATCGAATCATCGGGAAAGCTCCAAGAGGTTCCTCCACGCATCGGCATCAATCAGGCGTGTCTCTTCGCCGGGCATCCTCGCCGCAATCAAACGGGGAGCTGCCAGTGTGGAATTGTCGAACACCTGCCAGGTATCGGCAAGGTCGAGGTACAATCCGAACAAGTTGCGAAGCCCGGACACAAACCGCCTCCGAATGACCGACTCGGGGACATCGTGACCGCCAAGACGAACACGTTCCGCTACGCGAGCGACGGCGAGGTCGGGACTGGGTAGCGAGAGGAACGCGAGATGGAAACGGTAGCTGGATTCGCGAAGCCGTTTCAGCCGCGGCGCGAAGGTCTTGCTTGCAAGCGTTGTCTCGAACGCGAAGTCCACTCGTGCCATCGCCAGCGCTCGAATCCGACCGAGCATCAACCGACCCGCGGCGACCGCCATTGACTCCGGCCGAAATGCCGACAACCCAGCGGCAATCGCGTCGGCGTTAACGAACTCGGACACGGCGAGCGCGTCTTGAAGCAGGCTCGGCGCCGTCGTACTCTTCCCAGCGCCATTCGGCCCCGCGACCACCACCACCAGAGGACGCCCAGCCCGAGCCGCAGTGAACTCTTCCACGCCGAGAATTCCCGATCAGGAGGTGTCGCTAAGCCGTTTGTTCCCTTTAGGCTAACCTACCGATAGCAGGCGCACCACCCCGCCCGACACAAGAGAGCGTCCAGCTGACGTATAGGTGCCACCGCCGCCGCGACCAGGCCCGATCAGGGCAAGCGTCAGCAGGCCCCGCGACGGTGCTCAGCCGGGAGGCAGACGAAGCCGCCGACCCGCCAAAGCCCCCTGCCCTCCGCGCGCGCCCCGACCTCAGCTGCCCGAAGTCGGTCGAAATAGCGGTCGTTTGGCGGGAACAACACGGCGACGGCCCACCCTTGGCGTACCATGATCCAGTTGACCTGAGCACCGTCATGCCACGCGTACGCCAGGAGCCTTCCATACTGGTCTCGAGCGTCGCGATCCTGTTCGAGGAGGAGCGTCGCTCCCTCGGGTATTATGGCGGCCAGCGCGGCCGTTGCTGCCGTACCGAACGGCTCTTGATCACCCTCGGGGCTGTCAATCCCGATCAATCGGACGCTCCCTTGTAGCTCGCAGTGAATACTGTCGCCGTCGACGATCCGCAGAACCCTGCAGGCCGCGAGGCCTGACTGAAGAGGCATGGGCGGTGGCTCAGGCGGCGACGTCGAGGAGGCGGAATCGCGGGTCGCGGCGGAGGTAGTTCGGCCGCAACCGATGCCGCCGTTGGGACGGAATCCGCGCTGCAAGGCTACCGACTCGATTGCATACTCACCTCGAGCGGTCCGTCCGTAGAACTCCGTCCCCTGGCAGTGGTAGACTCGCGACCGGAGGTTTACCCAGACCGTGTCGGACTGCTGGGCGCTTGCCTCACCCGGGGTGGTAGCGGCCAGCGCGAACAGGAGAATCAGGACCGAGCGCAGGCGCATCGTTGGACCGAGGGACATCAGCGGGGACCCAGTGCCGCGGCAACCCGTTTGGGAAGCTGCCCAAGCACCTTGCGTCGAACGGGTGCGGGAACCCTCCAGAGGCTCAGGGCCCCCTTACATGGGACCGGCTCCTTGAGGCGATGGGTGTTCTTGAGGACCCATCCCCATTCCCCCTGGAACCACTTCGACCTCGACTTCTCCGTCATGCCGTCGATATACGCCACCCCGACGATCGCACCCCGGACGAGGGCCGAGGCGGGAGGGCGCATCACCCCGCGGGGGAGTTCATCCAAGTCACGAACCGGACCTGCCGCGGCATGGATGGCAAGCCAGCCGCGATACCGGGTTGCCCAGCTTCGGTTTTCGATGTCCTTGCCGGCCGAGACGATTGCCCAGGCCCACGGCTGACGAACGGTCAGCGCCCTCATGGCCGACTCCTTTCAAGGTCACCCAACGATCCCCGCCATCTCGCGAAATCTGCAGAGACCGTTCGCCAACCGCATCTGCCGCGGCGACCGGCACTCCGGCTCGTACAACCCCGGACTCGCCACCACGATCGCCGCGCACCGGGCCCGCGACGTGGCCACGTTGAGCCGGTTCGGGCTGTACAGGAACTCCATCCCCCGCGGCGCATCCTCCGCCCGGGAGGTGGCCATGTCGGCGCCGGTCAGGGGCCGGACCGCGCCTCGCTCGTCCGTCCAGGTCGCGCCACCCGCGGTCAGGGTGGCCACCAAGCGTTCCACGGCGTCGATCTCCTCCTCGGCAAAGTTCCGGTTGCCGAGATGATCCACGTCGACGACCCACAGGCCGCTGCCGACGAACGTGCCGGTGCCGGTCAGAACCTGGCGCTCGAGGCCCGGCAACGAGGTCAGCTTCCGTTCGTAGAAGATCTCCGAGGTATAGGCGGCAATGGTCGGCGCCAGCCGGCGGGTGACGGGCAGGAACATGCCGCGGTCCGCCGGCATGGTCTGGTGAGGCCCCAGGATGTGCGACAGGGCCGATCCGTCGGCGCCCTCGGGGTGGGTGCCCCGGATCGGCTGTTCGAGCTGCTGGGGGTCGCCCAGGAGGACGAGGCTCCGGGCGGCCAAGGAGGCGGCCACGGTGTTGGCCAGGGACAGTTGGCCGGCCTCGTCGACGAACAACAGATCAACCGAGTCGCGGAAGTCCTCGCGGGCCCAAAGCCAGACGGTGGCGCCAAGGACGTGGACGGAGCGGTCGGCGAGGGCCTGGCGGGCGGGTTCGTTGTCCTCGAAACGAACGACGCTCGGCGGGGCGTCGGGGTCTTCGCCGTCCCTGTGGCCCAGCCGAATCTCGACCCCGTCGCGGGCGGCGGCGGCGGCCACGGCGGCCAGGAGGTTGTCGATGACGGTATGGCTGGTGGCGGTAACCCCCACCCGGAGCCCGGCCTGGACCGCGGCCAGGATCATCCGGGCCCCGCAGTAGGTCTTGCCCGATCCGGGCGGCCCCTGCAGAGCCAGCACCGAGCCATCGAGGTCGAGGGCCGCGCGGGCGGCGGATTCGGGGTCGCTGGCCGAGCCGTCGAACCGGCGGGATCGGAGCCGGGGCGGATGCCGAAGGAGTAGGTCGCGGCCGGCCCGGGCCGGGGCGCTGGGGCCGGCTTCGAGGGTGCCGGCATCGGCCACGATCTCGCCGAAGGCCAGGAGGGCGGATTCGATGA
>JAEUJH010000692.1 GCA_016794825.1 Gemmatimonadota bacterium | reverse complement strand
CCGAGCGAATCGAGCAGCTGCACCAGCTGGCGGTCGGTGAAGTCGACGGTGTAGTCCGCGTCGGGCCGGTCCGAGAAGCCCCGGCCAAAGACGTCGTACCGCGCCACCCGAAAGCCCGCCGCCGAGAGCGCCAGGAAGGTCGAGTCCCAGATATAGGAGGGCACCGAGAACCCGTGGACCAGCAGCACCCGCTGGCCGCTGTCGGGACCGGCCACCTGATAGTGGGTCTGCCCGTCGGCCAGCGCCACGAACTGCCCGGGCGCCGTGGCGCGAGCCTCGGCGTCGAGGTCGCGATGTTCGGGATTGCGGACTTGGAGCGCGACGAGGAACCCGACCAGCAGGAGCACGACCACCAGCAGGAGGCGTTTCAGCACGGGGACCCGCTCGTTAGGGACGTCGGCCGGCGCGGCCCGCCCGACTCAGCGCCCGTGATGCCGGGCGATGTCCTCCGGGCTGAGCCGGAAGAAGCGGGCCGCGTTGTGATAGAAGATATCCCGCTTCTGCGCCGCCGACAGGAACGGCGCCGACTCGATGGCGGCCACGGCCCGCGCCATGACCTCCGGATAGCCGAACTGGTCGGTGCCGAACATGATCCGGTCGCCGAAGCCCGCCCGGACCAGCCGGCGGAGATAGTCGTGAAACGCCTCGCGCGGGATCATCCAGGTGATGGTGGAGACGTCGACGTAGACGGTCGGATACATGTAGAGCAGCGACACGATCTCGTCGCCGAACGGGTAGCCCGCGTTCTCGACCCAGAGGCGGAGCCGCGGGTGCCGTTTGATGACCTCCTCGAGCAATAGCGGATTGCTCCTGGCGGCCCGATAGGTCGGAAACCGGCCGCCCATCCCGGCGACGTGGGCCAGGACCGGCACGTCGAACTCCTCAGCGAGCGCAAAGTAGGGCGCAAAGGCCGAGTCGGCCGGCGACACGCCGACGTACGACACCACCAACTCGCCGATGGCGCCGGCGGCCCCACTCCGCAGCAACGTCCGCACGGAGTCCGGCCCCGGACCGCCGAAGAAGCTGTCCTCCGCGGCCCAGAGGAACCGGCCCCGCCCGGCGCGAAGGTACTCGGCCTCGAGCGGGCCGCCGAGGAGCACGGCCTTCACGACGTTGTGGCGGTCCATCGCCTTCAGGATCCCGTCGATCACGCCTTCCTTGGTCAGGACGGGCGGGAGCGGATTGTCGCACGGGCTCCGATCGTTGACACAGGGAAGCGGCGCCGGCCGCCCATCGGGCCCGACCTGCTGACCGAAGGAATGGACGTGGACGTCGATGATCGGCGGCTTCGTTTGGCCGAACGCTGGCGACCCGGTGATCGCGACGAAGCCGAACGCGAACCAGAGAGATGGGCGCACGAAGACCTACCGGGCGTCGGAGCCCGCGATGACCCGGGCCCGCGTGGTGGTGATCTCGAGCAACGGCGCCGCGCGGGCCTCGGCCACCTCGGCCGCGGTGAACGGGGCGATCCGCCGGGCCACCTCCGCTCCACCGAACTCCCGGACCGTGTAGTTCAGGACGTCGGCCACCCGATCCGGCGCCAGGTTCGACTGGGTGACGCCCGGAACCCGCAGCACGTAGGCTCGCCCGCCCGGCGCCGAGGCCAGCCGCGCCAGGTCGGTCCGCAGATCCGGCACCTGACCCGCCAGGCCCGCGCCATCCTCGCCGTGACAGCCAAGGCAGTGGAGATAGTAGTCCTGCCGCGCCACCGAGAGCGGCGGTTCCGCGGCGGGATGGCCCGCGCAGGCGCCGAGCGCCAGCGCCACCAGTCCCGGGCCGAACCGACGCAGGAGACTCACTTGGTGGCGACGCCCATGATGCGCGAGATGGTGCAGTGGTACGGCGCTCCCGACTTGCTGCCGACGCACCAGTTGTAGTCGTTGGCGTTGGCCGGGAGGTAGAGCGGCCGGTCGCCCTCGTTCCGGTTGCAGAGGCAGCGGCCGCAGCTGCTCTTGCCGCAGCAGTCGTTGTACGAGACGATGTAGTCCCGGCCATCCGAGGCGTTGCGACAGGTCCCCACCCAGGTGATCGGCGCGGCCTCGGTGCCCGGCGGGCAGGCCCGCGCCGTGCCGCCGCAACAGGCGCAGATGAAGCCGTCCATGGCACAGTAGCGCCAGTAGTCGCAACTGGTCTCGTCGTCGGGCGCGCCGCCCGCCGCGTGGCCGCGCTTGACCGGCAGCACCGGCACCGCCGCGGCGCCGACCAGGAAGCCACCCAGCGCCCGGAGCACGCTCCGCCGCGAGACGGTCTTGGCGAGCCGCCGGGTAAAGCCCTCGACCATGTCGTCGTATCGAGCCATCGAATCCTCCTTACGACCCCGTCCTCATCAGGCCACGTCCCGCCGCGCCGACCGCTCGAGGTACTCCTGGAGCGACCCAACGCCCCGATCGCGCGCCTCGAACAGACTGTCCAGATGCTCCCGCGAATTGACCAGGCCGGTGGCGCGGACCGTGCCCGCCGGATCGAGCAGCACCGCATGCGGCAGCCGCCCCGCCCCGTAACCAAGCCCGAGCCGCTCGGACAGCACGTAGGGAAACTCCTCCAGCGACTCCGCCGCCACGAACGCGAGATGCTCGGCCTTCGGTCCGTCGCTGGCCAGCACCACCTCCACCGGCGGCCGCTCCCGTCGCCGGATCGCGCGGAGCGCCGGCAGGAGCGACTTGCAGATCGGGCAGGTCGGCGACACGAACATCACCAGCGTTTCGGCGCCCCGCGGATGGGCACCCCCGATCCGGAGCGGCTGGCCGGTCAGGGTCTCCACCGCGATCTCCGGCGCCGGTTCGCCCGCCGCGAGGCCCTTGGGCAGCGCGAGCGCCCCGACCGGCTGGAGCCGCTCGTGGAGCACGCCGATCTGCCGCGCCAGCGCCAGGACCGTCAGGCCGAGGAGGATCACCAGGACCCAGAGCGCGCCGATCGCGAGCCAGCCGGCGACGCTCACGCGGACGCTCCCGCCATCCGGACCGTCGCGAGCCGCGCGGCGGTCAGATACAGGATCGCGCCTAACGTCACCGAGCCCCCGATGGTGAGTCCGTCGAGCGCCACCAGGGCGCGGCTCGACACCGGGAACGCGGCGAGCAGCGCCAGCGCGGTGAGCCCGAGGTTCCGGGCCACCATCCACCAGGCAATCTGATCCGCCTGCCCGAAGCCGAGGCAACCGCAATCGATCCGGTTCCGGCCACGGCGGAGGTTGAGGGCCAGCGCCGCGGCGTAGACCACCAGCACGACGGCCGCGAGCACGGCACCGCGCGACCGGGTGGCCGGCACCGACACCAGCACCGCCGCCAGCAGCTCGGCCGCGATCACCCCCAGCGCGGCCGGCCCCTCGAGCGCGGGCGGCACCAGCCGGTAGCCGGCCACGATCGAACGAAACCGCCCCACGTCGAGCAGCTTGTGGACCCCGGCCGAGCCCAGGAGGAGACCGAGCGACAGGGCGAGGATCCAGCTGACCGCGGGGTCGATCGTCATGCCGCTACCGGGTGACCAGCGTGCTGGGCGTGAACCCCACCTCGGACACGGTGCGGAGCAGCGATCCGCTCACCGCGTCGAACACCTGCAGCTCGGGGGCCCCGATGAAGATCCCGAAGAGGAGCGGCTTGGCGTCGCTCGTAACCGAGATCGAGGTGAGGGGCTTGGTCAGCGGAATCCGCTGGACCCGGCGGCCGCCGGCCGCCAGGTCGTGGACCCAGATTTCCGAGCCGGGGTCCTTGTGGGTGTCGGGTCCGCCCTGGTGCATCAGGCTGTACAGCCGGCGCCGCTTGGGATGGATCGCCAGGTGCTGGATTCCGCCCGGCTTCCAGTTCTGCTGCCGCTCGGCCGGGGTGGTGAGCGACCAGCGGGCGCCCGCCTTGGTCACGTCGCCGGCGGTTTCCACCGGCACCACGTCGCCCGAGAAGGAGACGAAGAGCCAGGTGGCGCCGTCGCGAACCGCCTTTTCGGTGACCGGGTCCTTGACCGGGTCGAACAACCGCGCGGTCCGCCCGCGCGACGCCGGCTTGCCGGTGTCGTCGAGCCGGACGGCAAAGGCGGTCCCGTCGCCGCAGATCGAGAAGAACCGCCGGGGTCCGGTGGGGTAGACCAGGGCGCAGCCCGGGATGTCGATCTCGCCCACGAAGGTGCGGGACTTGAGATCGACCACCGAGACCGACTGGGCGGGGGTGAAGTTGTAGATCAGGAGGAAGCGGCCGTCGTCGGTGATCCCGCTGTTGGCGCGCATCGGGATGTGGCCGGCCCGCTTGGGCGGAATCGGGATTTCGCCGGTCGGCGCCAAGGTCCGCGGGTCGTAGAGGGTGACGACGTCGGTGCGGGTGCCCCGGGTGCCGCGGGAGAAGTACGTCTCCGGCGACGCGATGACCGACCCGTCGGGCGACACCTGGAGTCCGGTGTAGCCGAACCCGGTGCTCAGCATGCCGAGCATGGTGCCACTGTCGCCGTCGAGGAGGAATGCCTTCCCGTCGGCCATGTGATGGAAGACGATGTCGTTGACCCAGACCCAGTGCGGGCTCCCCCGCGCGGGGAGGGTGGTGACGGCGAGGGGCTCCGGCTTGAGCTGGGCCCCGGCCGAGCCGATCGGCACGGCCCCGGCCAGGGCCGCGAGCAGCCCGGCCACGGCAATGGGAAGTTCAGTCGGCGACGGAACCGATCGGGACGACATGGATGGACCCTGGCGGCGGTCGGGAAGGTTACCGCGTGGCCCGTGGGGATGGCAAGCGGCCCGGCGACCCCGGACCGTTCGGTGAGACCGCTACCTCCGGGCCGACGCGCGGGCCTGTGCGAGCAGCCGGTCGAGCTCCCGTCGGTCGAGCAACCGGCCGTCGACCACGACCGCGTGAATCCGCCGCACGTTGCGGATGTCCGCCACCGGATCCGCCTCGAGCAGGACGAGATCCGCCAGCTTCCCCGCCGCCACCGTACCGAGCGAATCCGTGGCCCCGAGATACTCGGCCGCGCCGAGCGTGGCGGCGCGGAGCACGGCACCGGGCGAGTACCCCTGCCCCACCAGCAGCTCCATCTCGCGGTGGAGCCCGAACCCGGGCATCACGTTCGGATTCCACGCGTCCGATCCCACCAGCAGCTTGACCCCCGCCCGCCGCGCGGCGCGGACGTCATGCTCCCAGAACTGCTGGTACTGAATCCACTCGGACGTCGGGCGCCTCTGGTGCATCCCCGCCAGCCGGTCGCTCCACACCTGCCGGACCTGCGTCGGGGTGTAGACGGCGAGCCGGGCCGTGTCGCTCCCGACCGAATCGATCGGATACGTGAGCGACCGGTACGCCACCAGCGTTGGATCACTCCACACCGGCCGGCGGGCGAGCCACTGCGACTCCCGGGCCAGCCGAGTCGAGTCGAACGTGGCGAACACCTCGGCCAGCGGCTTCCCGGCCGCCATCACCGCCGGGTCGAACCCCGATTCGTCGAACGCGTTGACGTGCTCGACGCTCCGCTGCCCCAGGTCCGCCGCCTCCTCGAGCGTGACCCCGCTCGGCAGGTGGCCCGCGAATGGCAGCCCCGCCGCGCGGGTCTGCTCGGCGATGGCGCGCAGGATCTCCTTGGGAAGCGCGCCGTAGACCTTGATGAAGTCCACCCCGGCCGCCCGGAGCGAGTCCACCACCCGCCGCGCGGCGGCGGGGGTCGCGATCGACAGGGTCTGGGGCCAGCGCGGCTTGGGCCCGTCGAGGGCCACGCCGCCGGCCACGATCCGGGGCCCGAGCATCGTGCCGGCCCGGATCGCCGCGCGCCAGGTGCGGAGCGAGTCGAACAGAATCCCCCAGTTCCCCGGCGGCGGGTACTGGGTCGAGCCGCCCATGTCGCGCACGCCGGTCACGCCGTTGGCGAGCTCGAGCGGAAAATCGAGATCGTGGCGGATGGTGTGGACGTGCATGTCCCACAGGCCGGGGATGACGAACTTGCCGGAACCATCGATCACCCGAACGCCGCGCGGGAGCGCCCCGGTACCGGCCGGACCCACGGTGCGGACCCGGTTGCCGGTGACGAGAATCGTCCGGTTCGGCAGTCG
>JAEUJH010000661.1 GCA_016794825.1 Gemmatimonadota bacterium | reverse complement strand
GGCGTCCGGCGGCACCGATCCGGTACCCCGAACCTCCGCGATCTCCCCGACCAGGAACCGCACCAGATCGAGCCAATGGGTTCCGTTGTGCTTGATCCCGCGGACGTAGCTGCCCCGCACCAGTTCGATTCGTCCCAGCGGTTTGCCCGCGAGCCACCGCTCGAGTTGCCGATGGCTGGGCGCAAACCGACGGACGTAGTTGACGGCCAGCACCACGCCCCGGTCCCGCGCCTTGGCCACCAGCCGACGGGCCTCGTCGACATCGAGGGCCAGGGGCTTTTCGGCGAGGACGGCCTGCACCGAGGGCGCCTCGAGCACCTGATCGAGGATCGCGGCGTGCGACTCATCGGGACTGGCGACGCTGACGATCTCGGGCCGAACGGTGGCCAGCATCCGGTCGAGGGTCTCGAAGCCCGGGGCGCGCCATCGCGTGGACGCCTCGGCCAGCCGAGCGGGATCCGGATCGACCAGCCCGCCCAACCGGACTCCGGGATGATTCGTCCAGGCGGCGGCGTGCGATTGGATCCCGGAGCCGGGCACGATCGGGCCCGCTCCGATGAAACCGCACCCGACCACCGCCGCGATCCGGGTCATGCGGCCGGTCCCTTCTCGAACAGCGCGACCTGGTCGACCAGATCAGGGCCGCCCGCGGCGGCGCTGTAGGGGTAGTACCGGATCTCGACCTCCTTGAGATCCGGCGCGACTTCCCGATACCGCCGCGCGAAGTCCGTCTTCCAGAGGAGTCCCGTCTTCCCGTGATAGGGGATCTCGACCGTGTCGGGCGCGAAGTATTCGTGAGCCAGGATGAACCGGCGGCTGACCCGGACGATCTCCCGGAGGGCCTTGGGCAGGTCGTCCGGGTGGATGTGGATCAGCACGCCGTGGGTCATCACCAGATCGAACGACGCATCCGGAAACGGCAGGGCGAAGGCGGTGCCGGGATGAAAGTGCATGTTGGGAGCGAAATTCCGGGCTCGCTCGATGGCGTAACCCTGAGGCTCGAGTCCGTGGAACTCGAGCCCCGGATTGGCCACCTCGAGCAGCCGGAGCTGCAGCCCGATGTTGCAGCCAACCTCGAGGACCCGGCCCGTGGGCAGGCGGTCCGGGCCGACCAGTTGGCGGTAGATCGCCGACTTGCGGATCCCGAACTGCTCGCCGAACGCGGCGTCCATCTGGTCGAGCGTCAGCGTGTTGCGATCCGTGTACTCCCGGCCAAAGCCGGAAGTCCAGGTCGCGAGCTGGTCGGTGGCGTTGGGCGCGGGTCGGGTCATCGGACGGCTTTCTGACGGATGTGTTGATTGACGCCGGCGAGTTCGGGCCGGCGGCGGAACAGGGCCAGGATCTCGGTCAGCCCGAACGCCGGGTCGACCGGGTAGAGTTCATCGTAGATCGCGGTGACCAGGGTGTAGTCGTCCGGCGTGTCGACGGTCAGGCGCAGCTCCGCGGCCTCGGGGGGAAGCCCGCTGGCCAGGCTCAGCAACCGATACTCTTCCGGATGCTCATAGATGTAGAGCGAGACGTGTTCCCGATCCGCCGGATCGCGAGTTCGTCGGGCCACGTCGGCAAGGATCGCGGTCGGGAACACCTGCGCGTCGAGGCCGCGGGGGTAGCTCGGCGTCAGGACGTTGCTGCAGTAGTCGACCTGATTGGCAAGGAACGTGGCCAGCAGCTGGTCGATCACGGCGGGGTCGATCAGCGGACAGTCCGCGGTGGTTTCGACGATCAGGTCCGCCTCGACCGACCACGCCGCCCGGAGGACGCGATCGAGGACATCGTCCTCGCTCCCCCGGAAACACGCCACGCCAAGGCGGCCGGCCAGCGCCGCGATCGGATCGTCGGCGTCGTGCTCCGTGGTGGCCACGACGATCGCGTCGGCGCCGCGCACCCGGCGGAGCCGCTCGATCATCCGGGCCAGCATCGGCTGGCCAAGCAGGGGCAGCAGCACCTTG
>JAEUJH010000268.1 GCA_016794825.1 Gemmatimonadota bacterium | reverse complement strand
GCCCCGGCGTTAGGCCGGGGCCGGCGGGGTCAGGGGCTGTTCCACTTGGCCTGACGGAGCACCAGGACGGCGCCGACCCAGGCCGCGCCGGTCACCACCCCGGCCTTCCAGCCCTTCTGCTTCCCGATCAGGATCGGCAGGGAGGCGTTGGTCAGGACCAGGTCGTACGCGGCATCCTTGAGCGCCACGTGGGCCGGCCAGTTGATGTCGGCCCGCCCGCACCACTTGGCGCACTTGATGGTGTTCGAGATCACCACCGTGCCGAGGCCGCCGAGGAGGGCGGAGTACCGCGGCCGGAGGCCGACCTCCTTGAGCGTAAAGGTGATGGCCGAACCGGTGGCGGCCCAGGCCAGATCGTGGGCATCCCGGCTGACCCGAATTGTCGAAGCTTGATACTGTGCCCACGCCGGACTGGCTACGGCGAGGGTCGAAACGAGCAGAATGGCAGCACGCACCGGCGGAGTTCTCCGACGACAGGGAGTAGGGCGGCGGTCCGTTCTGGACCTGTGAAGCTCAGGTACCCAGGTATAAACGAACGTTCCGTGCCGAATGGCCCTGCCGGCGATCGGCTCCTAATCCCTTTGAATGGATGGAATCCCCAGGCGCGGCGGTGGGGCGGGTCGGAAGGTGTTGCGGGGTTGCACCGGAGCCGGTGCGACGACCTTCCCGCCGGCGACAGCCGGTTCTGAGCCGGAATCCGGGCTTTCGGGCCACCCCGACGCTGGCCGCCGGTCGGCGCAGGTCACAGCACCGAAACATGGTAACTGTCAGGTTTTTGAATTCGGGGTTTGAGGCCCCGGACAGGGCGCCGGTCTGGGCTCCGGCCCCGGTTCGGGGGGCCTTGCGCTTTCGGCCATTCCGGCCAGAATTGTATACAGAGTGGCGGCTCGGCGGTCTCGCCGGGCCGATCCCGGTTTCGATTGCGGGTCTCCCGATCGGGCGCCCCGTTCCAGACGGTTGAAGGACAGAAGGGGCCGGGCAAACCTGCCGGCTCCTTCTGCTTTACGGATTCCCGTTCCAATTGGGGGAGGGTTCATGAAGTCACGCGGGCTCGTCGTGGCGTGGGTGGCGGCCGTCACCATCGGTGCGGCCCCGGTTGGGGCCCAGGCCCCGGCCGACACCGGCTGGGACGTCTCCAAGCCCCGGGGCCGGACTCGGACGATCGATTTCACGGTCTCCGAGGGGACCTGGACGACCGTCGACCTGTCGCCCGACGGCCAGTGGGTGGCGTTCGACCTGCTCGGCCACATCTACCGCGTTCCGGTCGGGGGCGGGACCGCGCAGAACCTGACCCAGGCCAGCGGGATTGCCGTCAATGGGCAGCCCCGGATCTCTCCCGACGGCAAGACGATCGCGTTCATTTCCGATCGGAAGGGCCAGAACAACCTCTGGATCATGGACGCCGACGGCGGGAATCCGCGGCCGGTGGCGCTCGACCCCACGGGCCTGATGCGGACCCCGGTGTGGACCGCCGACGGGCAGTACCTGATCGTGGTCAAGGCGGCCGGGTTCGGGGGCCGGAACCTGGTGATGTACCACCGGGACGGCGGCCAGGGCGTCGATCTGGTCAAGGGCACCAACGGTCGGATGCCGTCGCGGCCGACCACCTCGGCGGATGGCCGGTTCGTCTACTACGACGTCTACACCGCCCAGCCCACCGGGTTCTGGGGTCAGGAGGACGTGCTCAAGGGCACGATCCAGATCCACCGCTACGACCTCAAGTCGGGCGAAGTCCGGCCGATCACGGCCGGCGAGTCGCAGCAGCAGGACCGCGCCACCAGCGGCGGCGCCTACGCCGCCGAGCCGAGCCCCGATGGGCGGTACCTCGCCTTCCTCCGGAAGGTCCCCGGCGGCACCCTCGAATACCGAGGCCAGCGCTTCGGGCCGCGGTCCGCGCTCTGGATCCGCGACCAGCGTCTGGGGTCCGAGCGGCTCCTCATGGATCCGGTCGAGATGGACCTGGCCGAAGAGAGCATCCCGATCAACGGGACCTATCCGGGCTACCGGTGGGCGGCCGACGGCCAGTCCCTGGTTCTCCACCAGGGCGGGAAGATCCGCCGGGTCGACGTGGCGTCGGGACGGGTCAGCACCATTCCATTCACCGCCCGGGTCGAACGGACGATGTCCGAGCAGATCTGGGTCAAGAACAAGATCAGCGACGGACCCTTCGACGTCCGGTTCATCCGGTGGGCGCAGGCCTCGCCGGACGGGCGGGTCCTCGCGTTCCAGGCCCTCGGGCGGATCTGGCTGATGGACCTGCCGAGGGGAACGCCCCGGCGCCTGACCGGCACCGGGTTCGGTCCGATGGAGTTCCAGCCGGCGTGGTCGCCGGACGGGCGGTGGATTGCCTTCACGACGGTCGACGATGCCAGCCGCGGGGCGCTGTGGCGGGTGGCGGCTTCCGGGGGCGCGCCGGAACGGCTCACCGCGGAGCCGGGCGAGTATCTCAATCCGGCTTGGACTCCCGATGGCCGGGAGATCATCGTCGCCCGCGGGTCCGGGGCCACGGCCCGGGCGTCGACCATTTCCCGCAATCCGTACTACGAACTGGTGCGCCTGCCGTCGGCGGGCGGCCAGGAGACCGCGATCATCGACGTGGTGGCCGCCAACGGACTGGCCGAGCTTCGGCCCTCGGTCGGGGCGGATGGTCGGATTTCCTTGGCCCTGGCCAAGCGGTTCGGCCCGGGCGACGGCTTGACCCCGTCGACCGGTTCCGAGGTCGTCTCGATCCGGCCGGACGGGAGCGATCGCCGGGTGCTCGCCAACGTTCGGGCGTCGGAGGACGCGGTGGTGTCGCCCGACGGGCGGTGGGTCGCGTTCAATCAGGGGAACAACGTGTATCTGGCGCCGGTGCCGCCCGCCGGCACGGGCGACCAGGTCCCGCTCATCGCCAAGAGCGGGGGTGCCTTCAACGCCAAGGCGCTCTCGACCGAGGGTGGTCTGTATCCCCGGTGGCGGTCGGCCACGGTGGTGGAGTTTGCGAGCGCCGACAAGTTCTTCAGCTACGACGTCGGGACCGGGCGTGCCGATACCGTCACCGTCAAGCTGACGGCGCCGCGGGCCATCCCCTCGGGGTCGATCGCGCTGACCGGGGCCCGGATCGTCACCCTCGACAATCGCCGGGTCATTCCGCGCGGCACCGTGGTGGTCAAGGCCGGGCGGATTGCCTGCGTCGGGTCGTGCTCCACCAGCGGGGTCGATCGGGTCGTCAACGTCTCGGGTCGGACGATCATCCCCGGGTGGGTCGACATGCACGCCCACCATCATCGCGAGCACCTCGGGATGATGCCCCGTCACAACCTCGAGTCGGCCATCTACCTGGCCTACGGGGTCACCACGACCAGCGATCCCTCGACCACCTCAGTGGCGGCCTTCCCGACCGCGGAGATGATCGAGGCGGGCGAGACGGTCGGCCCGCGGGTGTTCAGCGTGGCCGAAGCGCTCACCGCCGGCGATTCGCCGGGGACCAACGAGGTGTCGAGCCTCGACGTGGCGCTCAAGGAAGTGAAGCGGCGCCAGTCGTGGGGCGCCCTCCTGCTCAAGCAGTACCTCCAGCCGACCCGTCAGGCCCGGCAGTGGTCGGTGGAAGCCGCCCGGCAACTCGGGATGCGGGCCACGGCCGAGGGGAGCATGGACCTCGGGCACAAGCTCGGCATGATCATGGACGGGCACACCGGTGGCGAGCACGTCACCGTGCATTCGCCCCTCTACGCCGACGTCACGACCTTCCTCGGCAAGTCGCGCTACGTGTACTCGCACACTCCGCTGGTCAGCGGCTACGGGGCCTGGAACGAGGAGTACTTCTGGCAGGAGAGCCCGATCTGGCTCGACCCGAAGCAGCAGAAGTGGGTCCCGTGGCGACAGCTGATCCCGCATACCCGGCGCTTCATCATGCGGCCGGAAACCGACTATTCGAAGGACATCATCGCGCAGCAGATCGCGGATATCGTCGCGGCGGGCGGGTACAG
>JAEUJH010000644.1 GCA_016794825.1 Gemmatimonadota bacterium | reverse complement strand
ACCATCCGGGTCTCGCGGTCGAACCCGTCGCGATATCGAGCCCGGAGGATGCCCTCCTGCACGTTGTAGGCGGTGCCGTCCGGATAGACGTCGACCAGCTTGACCGTAAAGTCGGTGTCGGTGGCCGACGACGAGACGTGGAGCACCGCCTCGATCGGCCCGGTGACCTCGACCCCCTGCGTCAACGGCGGCGTCGAGTAGACCAGGACGTCGTGACGGGCCTCGACGTCGGATTGGTCGAACGCCCCGGGCGGTGCGTCGGGCGTGCCGGTGCAGCAGAGCGCGCCGCCCTTGGACGGGACCGGTGTGGCCGGATCGTAGACGAACTCGTCGGCCGGTTCCTTGCCCGGCGCGTCGAGGCTCAGCGTGCCGGTTCCGAACCGGCTGTTGGCTCGGCCGTCGCTCCGGAGGAAGTAGCGCGTGAACTTCGTGCCGGGAACCGGCCAGTCCGTCGCGGACCGCCACTCGCCCCGACCCATGACGAAGTACTGTACCCGGGGCAGATCGTCCAGGTTGCCCTCGGCCTTGAGCCAGTGATCGAACCACCGCCGGTAGACGCCGGTGTAGTCGAACCGGGCGTCGCCCACCGGGCGCCGACCCACCATCGTTTCCGCGGTGGCCCGTTCGAAGTCGCAATGGGCCGTCGGCGCGATGATGGCGTACTGCCCGTCGCGGGTGCGGGCGTCGGCGCCGGCCCGCCGGAATCGAGCGAAGTAGCCGAGGGTCTCGGTGACGCCGTAGTCGTACCAGGACCCGACATGGAGACCCGGGGTGGCGATGATGTCGGCGTCGGTCAGCAGGTTGAAGCCGCGCCACCAGGGATCGCCGGGGCCGTGAGTGACGAACGCCTCCCAATCGGTGGGCGGCCCGGGCACCCGGCGGCTCATGTCGGCAATGGGCAGCGTCTGCCACGCCGCCTGGAAGTCGACCGCCGGCAGGTCCTGACGCGCCGCCAGGAACGGCCGCGACAGCGCCACCAGGGAATCCGGCGTGCCGGGAGCGGGCTGGAGGTGGACCTTGTTGCCGTTGGCGCGGAGCCAGCCGAACATCAGCGCCAACTCGTAGGCTCCCCCGTTGATGACCGACAGATACCGCGCCGGCCCCGCGGCGGCCTGCGGGACCATGGCCAGGTGCGCCGGATGGCGGCGCTTGGCCAGGAAGATCTGCGCCTCGCCGGGATAGGAGCACCCGATCGTCCCCACCTTGCCCGTGGACCAGGGCTGCCGAGCCAGCCAATCGACGGTGTCGTATCCATCGTCGGGGTCGTCCGCCTGGACCCGGAAAATTCCCTCCGACTGGTGCTTGCCGCGGACGTCCTGGATCGCCACCGCGTAGCCCCAGGCCGCGAGGCGCTGTCCCTGCGCCGCCGACCCGGTCGAGGCCTTGTTGTAGGGGGTCCGGATCAGGATCACCGGCCAGGGCCCGGCGCCGCCGGGACGATAGACGTCGGTGGCGAGACGGACGCCGTCCCGCATCGGGACCATCTGATTGGCGTCGACCCGGACGGTCGGGGCCGACTGTACCAGGAGCGCGAGTACCAGGCCAACGGTCGGCATCCCCACCTCCCTCAGATCCAGATCTGTCCCAGCACCCGCTGGAAGTTACCACCGAGAATGCCGAGGATCTGGTCGTCCGAATAGCGGCGCCGGATCAGGCCTTCGGTCACGTCGAACATCCGCTTGGGATGGGCGATCTCGTCGATGTCGAGCTTGTCCCGGAATCGATAGCTGGCGCTGTAGCTCGCCTTCGTGGCGGCCTGCTCGGCGGCCGACAGGTCGTCGTAGCCGTCGAGGTCGATGTCGCTGCCGATCCCGACATGTTCGACCCCGATCATTCGGGCGATGTAATCGACGTGATCGAGGAAGTGCTCGATCGTCGTCGGTTCCCGGTCCGTGACGAAGTTCCGGACGCCGGTGATGCCGAAGACGCTCTCCGCCTTGCCCACCGCCCGGATCACCTCGTCCGGCTTGCATCGGGGGTGTCCAGCCGCCAGGGCCCGCGCGTTCGAATGGGTCACCAGCACCGGCTTGGTCGACGCCGCAAAGGCGTCCAGCGTGGTCCGGTCGCCGCAGTGGGAGGTGTCGATGGCCATCCCGACCTTGTTCATCCGGGCCACCAGCTCGACGCCGAGTTCGCTCAGGCCGGGGTCGCCCCGATCGGTGGCGCCGCTGCCGAACCAGGTGAGCGTGTTGTAGGTCAGCTGCGAGACCCGTTGCCCGTAGCCGTAGAACTCGTCGACCGTGCCGAGCAGGTCCTTCGGGTCGAGTCCCGGCTTGATGAAGTGATCGGAGTTCTGGGCCCCGAGCAGGAGACCGATCTTGCCCGTGGCTTTGACTCGGGCCAGGTCGGCGGCGCTGTCGATTCGGATGAAGAGATCGTCCCGCCCGGCGATCAGGGCATTGTGGCCCATGAAGAACCTGAGCGCGTCCAGATACGCGTCCGGGCCACCCCACCCCACGGCGGTGTGAAAGACCGAGATGCCCGAGGAGCGGTACCGGGCCGCCACGTCGGCCGAGAGCGACTCGGGCTGCCGGGCCCACCCCGCCCAGGTCGACTGCCGGATGGTGAGCGGGCTCAGCATGTCGACCACGAGGGCCTGCCGCATCAGGTCGAGGCAGCGGACCGAGTACGTGGTCTGTCCGAACCGGGCAATCCGTCCCCGCGCAATCCAGGGGGCGGCGGCCGCCGCGCCGGCGGCCGCGAGAAACTCGCGTCGTCCCTCGAGGGGCTCCCGGGAACGCGTCATCGGGCCCTCCGCTCCGTTCCGCCGACTCGGGCCACCATCCGAACGGCCAGCGCGGCATACTGGTCCGCCACCATCTCGGCGCTGAGCGGGCCGCTCGTCCGGAACCAGGCCGGCGCGAACTCCCCGAGCGCGATGAGGCCCATGGCGGTCACCGTCCGATCCTCGATCCGAAACTCCCCCGTCGCGACGCCCCGGCCCAGGATCGCGTCGAGGCGGCCCCGGAACCGGTGCTGCAGGGCCGTCACCTTGGCGCGCTGACTCGGCGTCAGGGCGGCGAACAGCGCGCTGGTGCCG
>JAEUJH010000631.1 GCA_016794825.1 Gemmatimonadota bacterium | reverse complement strand
AAGACCAAGGTTTTTTCCCAACTTGTTGTTTCTCGCCAACTTCCCTAACGTGGTGCCGTCGCGCTGCCGCAGCGCGGAACCACGAGAGGGACCCGAGAATGTTGGCGACTCTGCACCGAACCATCGTCGAAGCTCGTTCCTGCGCCGCCTGTGGGCGGGTGCATCGGTTTGCGGTCGCCTGGCTTCCCGAGGCTGGGGAAGCGGGCCGACCGGTGCACGGCTTCTTCGCTCCCTGCGCCGAAACCGGTCAGCGAGTCTGGTTCGTGGTCTCCCTCCCCACGCATCTCGACGGCTCGAGCCGAGTGGTCGAGATCACGCCGGATGACGGCGAAGACGACGCCCATTGGGCGGCCCAGCGATGCAGTCCGGAGCGGAGCGAAGCGATGGCGCTGGGACCGCTGCCCGATCTTTCCCCCCGCGGAACGCTGGCTGGTGGGTTCCGCGTCCCTGGTCGAGGCCCCGAGCTCCTTCGGATGGCCCTCGGCTGTCCGCACTAACCGCAGGCCCCTCCGGCAGTTCAATACCTGGCCAAAGCTTCACGAGCCGCACGGGTGGCCCACCAGCCCGTGCGGTTCCATTTTCAGGCATGGCCGTTGCGATTAGAATGGCTCATCGCGGCCAGTGGTGGCGCGGCTACTTCTGACGAGACCAACAGACCATGGCGATCCTGATCACCGGCGGGGCGGGGTATATCGGCAGTCACGCGGTTCTCGAACTCCTGCGGGGGGGCTTCGACGTGGTGGTGGTCGACAACCTCAGCAACAGCCATGAGGCCGCCATCCATCGGGTGGCGGAACTGGCCGGCAAGCCGGTGCCGTTCCACAAGGTCGACATCCGCGACCGGGATGCGCTCGACCGGGTCTTCGGGACGACCCCGATCGAGGCCGTGATGCACTTTGCCGGCCTCAAGGCGGTGGGCGAGTCGGTGGGTCAGCCGCTCCGGTACTACGACAACAACATCTTCGGCACGATCGTGCTCCTCGAGGTCATGAAGAAGCACGGGGTCCGGACCCTGGTCTTCAGTTCCTCGGCCACCGTGTATGGCGACCCGGCGTCGGTTCCGATCACCGAGGACTTTCCGCTCTCGGCGGTCAATCCCTACGGGCGCTCCAAGCTGTTCATCGAGGACATGCTCCGCGACCTCTGCCGGGCCGAACCGGAATGGCAGATCGCGCTGCTCCGGTACTTCAATCCGTCGGGCGCCGACCCGAGCGGCCGAATCGGCGAGGACCCGAACGGGATCCCCAACAACCTGGTGCCCTACATCGCGCAGGTGGCGGTGGGACGGCTGCCCGAGTTGGCGGTGTACGGCAGCGACTACCCGACCCGCGACGGGACCGGGGTGCGGGACTACATCCACGTCGTCGACCTGGTGCTCGGGCACATCAAGGCGCTCGAGAAACTGGCCACGCGACCCGGGCTCGTCACCTATAACCTGGGTACCGGCCGCGGCTACAGCGTGCTGGAAATGGTCGAGGCGTTCGGACGGGCCGCGGGACGCCCCATCAAGCACCGGCTGGCGCCGCGCCGGCCGGGCGACGCGGCCGAGTGCTGGTCCGATGCGTCGCGGGCGGAGCGGGAGCTCGGGTGGCGGGCAACCCGCGGATTGGACGAGATGTGTCGGGACGTCTGGCGGTGGCAGTCCAACAACCCCAAGGGCTACGCCTGAGGTTTACTCCGGCTCGGCCTCTCCGGCCGGGTCGGCCTCCTCGTCGAGGGTCCGCTTCAGTTCGGCGGTTTCGGTAAAGAACCCATCCATCGAGGTCGTCGGCACGAACCGGCTCGCGAGTGGTTTGAGCGAGCCGGTCGGATCGAGCAGGGACTCCCGGTTGCCATTGTCGCGCCCCAGGACCCCGATCACCACCGTCAGTGTCACCGTCACCGCCCCCGCCACGACCCACCGGCGCTGAGCCGGCCATTCAGTGATCAGCTGGAAGTGCCCGACCAGGAGCCAGGTTCCGAGCAGCGCCCACGCCATCCCCTCGAGCGCCTGGATCTCGAGCCCGGGCCAGAGGAAGCCGAGCCATTCGAAGCCGAGGCCGATGACGAGGAACGCGGTCGCGACCAGGGCCGTCCACGCCCAATGGGCCAGGAACCGGAACCGCTGGGCCACGATCCGGTTGGTGAACGCCCAGCCGGTGGCCCACAGCCCGGCCAGCAGCAGCGTGGCCAGGCCTGGTTTGGCGAGTTCCGCTGCCGAGGTGGGCTCGGTGCTCGTGAAGTAGGCGGCTGCGCCGGCAATGGCCATGGCGGCCGCGAGGGCCGCCCCGGCCCGTCGGGCATCGAGCAGGACCGCCGCGCCATGGCCGCCGGCGGGGTCGCGGAGCGCCGGGGCCACGGCTTGATCCGGCGCCACGAACCGGATCACGGATCGTCCGACTTTCAACTCGAGGCCGGGAACGACGGCTCCGCCCGTGAGTCGGCGCTGATGACGCGGATCCCAAGTGCCGTTGGCCGACCCGGCGTCGCGCCAGGCCAGCTCGCCATCGGGTCCGGGGGCGATTCTGAGATGGACCGGATCGAGGTAGGGATCGTCGAGGATGACGTCGTTCCCATACCCGCGGCCGATCGAGGCCCCGAGCGGGTTGAGGCGGCCGCGGAAGCGAACCCGGCCGCGGTGGTCGGTGACCTCGAGGATCAGGGTCGGGCCCATTGGATCTGCTCGAGGTACTTGCGGGCCAGCCGTTCGGCGTTCTCGAAGCTGACGCCCGACAAGGTCAGCCGGGTCACGACCCCGGCGTCCCGGGCGCCGAGGACCGCGGCCTTGAGGTCGGCGTCGTAGAGGCCGTCGTAGTTGGTGTAGCGGCGGAGGCAGAACCGGGTCCGGATGACCATCGGACCGCGGCGCACGTTGCCGTCGCGGCACTGGTAGCCGGTGACGTCGGACGAGGACTCGAGGTCGAACGCGGCGGCGGCGCCGCGGAAGTTGGTCGAGTAGAGCGAGTAAAAGCGGAGCGGGCTCAGGCCCCGGCTCGAGAGGACCCGGTGGGACATCGAGACGATTCCCGACGACTGCGAGCCCGACAGGAAGATGTAGTCGTCGGTGGAGCACTGGTGATCGACCGACTCGTAGAGCGCGTCGGGGTTCCGGTCGGCGTCGGCCCAGCAGCGGAAGAACGGGGCCGGCTGGGTCGGGAGCCGGAACGGGCCGATGACGATCGACGAGTCGTTGCCCTGGAACAGCGTGGCCAGATAGGTGTCCTGATTGGCCAGGATCTGGCGCCCGATCTCGGCGTTGAAATCGGGCAGGCCGGCGGAATCCGCGGTGCGCGCTTGGTCGAGCAGGGGCAGGGCGGCCTCGATCGGCACCAGGAAGCTGAGGGAGTTGCCGGCCGTCGCCACGTTGACACCGACCACCGTGCCCTGGGCGGTGAGGGCCGGACCGCCGCTCA
Source organism: Gemmatimonadota bacterium (assembly GCA_016794825.1). GTDB lineage: Bacteria > Gemmatimonadota > Gemmatimonadetes > Gemmatimonadales > GWC2-71-9 > SHZU01. Next base: position 8,675 of record JAEUJH010000631.1, on the reverse strand, counting down.
TCCCGGAGTTGAGCGGGCCGGTGTAGTGGATCTTGGGATACAGGGTGTGCTCGAGCTGCCCATTGAAGACCCCTTCCACGATGCTGAGGCCGAGGTCCTCGGGGTGTCCGAGTGAGTAGAGTCGAGTCCCCTTGGCCACGGTCGGTCGGCCCAGGGCAAAGTGGCGGGTCGCGGGGCGATCGGTCGCCACGACGGCCAGGTCGCGAACGACGTCGACGGCCAGGATCCGGGCCGGGGCCGAGCGGCCGGTCGGATCGAGCCACTCGATCCGGTACCGCTCGTCGTCGACCGCTTCGGCGACGACGTGATAATTGGTGAGGAGGTAGCCCTCGGCGGACACCAGGAAGGCCGATCCGAGCGACGCCTTGGCGCCGGACCCGCCCTCGACCACCTGGATCTTGGCGGTGAGTTCGGCAAAACGACGGAACACCGCGGCCGACACGTCGTCCTGGCCGGTTCCCTGCGCCGCGGCGGCAGCGGCCGTGGCGAGCAGCAGGCCGGCCGCCAGCGAGCCGACCCGGCGCCGCCTCACCGGCGGCCCCGTTTGGTCCAGAGCAGGATGACGCCGCAGTTCTGGTTCATGGCCCGGTACTCGACCGGGGCGGTGCCCGGTCCGGGATAGACCTCGATCCCGTCGAGTTCCTCGGGCATGACCGGCAGGGTGACACCGGACTCGGGGTCGAGCGGAATCCGAATGGCGTCGAGGTAGATCGTCGGCTCGCAGACCGCGGCAAAGCCGGTGCCGCCGCGATAGGACAGGATCCGGTAGTCGGTGGCGCTGGCGGGCTCGATCCGGATGCCCGGCACGGTTCGGAAGAGGTCCTCGACCCGAACGGCCCCACGCCGATCGATTTCCGCTCCGGTAATGAAGTAGCCGCCGATGGCGCGGCGGCGCCGCTCGTCGAAACCGGCGCGGCCCGCGCTGGCGGTGACTTTGATTTCCGCCAATTCGACCGGGAGCTTGGCAAGGGAAACGTCGAGCGGAGCCACTCGATCGGCGGCGAGGTCGATGAGGCGCCGTTCCCGGGCGTACCCGATGGCGCGGGCCTCGACCGTATGGGAGCCCTCGGCCAGTCCGTCGAGTTCGAAGCTGCCGTCGGCGCGCGTCCGGGCCACCCGATTGGAGCCGAGGATCAGGACCTGCGCGTCGGCAAGCGGCGTCGTGCCCGAGGTCACCCGACCCGCGATCCGGGCCCGGCCCGTTCCAGCGGGCGAGGTGGCCAGGCGGACGTGTCGCACCTCGAACACCCGGTCGCGCATTCGCAGCTCGAGCGGCGGTCCCTCGACGCCGGCGGCCATGGCCCGGAGCAGGACCGGGACGTCGGTCGGCACGCCGCAGAGCTGGTAACGGCCGCTCGAGTCGGTGGCGGCGCGGATCACGCGGGGTCGGGAGGTAAAGCCGGACTCCGGGGTCAGGGTCGAGACGGTCCAGTCGCCCCGGATTTCTCCGGCGGCGATCGGCGCCTCCGACCCCGCGACGCGAAGGGTTCCGAGCAGCACCCCGGTGGCCGGCTCGCGGATGCCGGGGCAGAGGCGCCGATAGAGCGCTTCGCCCGACGGCGTGGTGAGGGTGACCGCGACGTCGATGCCTTCGCCGAGCTGGACCGCGCGGTCGGGCGGCGTGAACCCGATTTCGTTCAACATCGGGTGCGAGAACGAGAGGGTGTAGCGGCCGCCGGGAACGCTGTCGAAGCGGAAGGCGCCGATCGCGTCGGTCGTGGCCACCCGGCCCAACTCCACCACCTCGACGAGGGCTCCGCCCAGGGGCTTCCGCGATACGAGGCTGTCGATGACCACCCCCCGGATCGACCCGGTGGTTTTCTGGGCCGATGCCAGGGAGGTGACACCCAGCGCCGAAACCACGAGGGCCGCGGCGCGGGCGGCGAGCGAGAGGGGCACGGCTGCTACTGGATGCGCTCCAGGAAGGTCCGGATCCGCGGGAACGCCGCGGCGATGTCCGCGAGCGACACCGCGCCGACCGACATCCGGAACCACCCGGTGTCCTGCTTGAGGCCGAACGCCTGGAACGGCACCACGGCCAGACCGGCATGCTCGAGCATGACCTGCCGGATATCCTCGTTGTTCCGGATCGGCTTCCCGTCGATCGACCGACCCACCAGGTCGAGGCGGAGCGAGAGGTAGATCGCGCCCTGCGGATCGATGCAGTCGACCGGATGGCCCGCGGCCTTGAGGGCCGAGAATCCTTCATACAGGGCATCGAGCCGAGCCTTGATCCCGCGGTGCATGTCGGCGCGATAGGCGGCAATGGCGGCCGGGTCGGCCAGGAACTCGGCCGTCGCGACCTGCTCGGGCCGGGGCGCCCAGGCGCCGACGTGGCCCAGGAAATCCTTCATCCGGGAAATCAGAGCCGGGGCGGCCAGGACCCAGCCGAGCCGAAGGCCCGTCGAGGCGAAGGCCTTCGAGATCCCGTCCAGCGCGATGACGTACGGGGCCGCCTCGGGGACCAGGGCCACCGGGTTGTCGTGCCGGGCCGGCGGATAGACGAGCGAGCCGTAGATCTGGTCGAAGAACACGAACAGGAACCGGCGGCCCGCCGCGCGGCGCGCCTCGTTTTCGGTGACGACGGCTTCGAGGATCCGCCGGAGGCTGTCGGCCGTCATCATCGTGCCGGTCGGATTGCCGGGCGAGCAGAGGCAGAGCAGGTTCGCGTGCGGGAGGTGCGGCGCGATCTGTTCGAGGGTCGGCTGGAAGCCGTTGGCCCGATCCGCCTCGATTTCGACCGCCTTGGCCTTGGTGATGTCGGCGTAGTAATCGTTGTTCCAGGACGGGACCGAGTAGATGACCGTGTCGCCCTCATCCAGGATGGCGCGGAAGGCGGCATACACGACCGGCCGGCCGCCGCTCGCGATCAGGACCGATTCCACCGGGTAGCGGACGCCCTGTTCCCGCTCGACGTAGTCGACCACCGCGTTGCGGAGCGGCAGCAGGCCCTCGGACGGCGGGTAATTGGTCTCGCCCCGTTCGAGCGCGCCCCGGACCCCGGCCAGGAGCTTGCCCGGAATGGGGAACTGCTTCGGGTCGAAGTCGCCGACGGTCAGATTGCAGACCGGCTTGCCGGCCGCGATCATGCCTCGGACCTCGGCGGCGATCTTCAGGATGACGGAGCCGCGGAGGCGGCGGACCATCGCGGAAAGGGAACGATCCAACTCGGTCGGATTGCCGAAGTCGAGCCCGGCGGGTGCGGTTGTCGTCATGGCCGCAATTTACTCGAAACAGGGCTCGATCGGCACTCGGTCCGGTCGGCCGGCGGCGGGGGTTTTCGGGAGGGGGCGCGGGGCCGTACCTTAGGTCCTTCGGCAGGTTCCCGTTCCAGCAATCCAAGCGGTGGGGAGGCAGTGGTGACCCGATATCTCGTGATCGGTCTGATGATGGTTGCTGGCGCGACGCCGGCCGTGGCTCAGAAGCGGGGCGGCGATGATCTGGCCCGGATGATCGACGCCGGGATGGCGCGGGTCATGCCCAAGGTCGTCGCCTGGCGCCGGGACATTCACCAGCATCCGGAACTCGGCAACAGCGAGGTGCGGACGGCCAAGCTGGTCGAGAACCATCTCCGCGCTCTCGGCCTCGAGGTCCGTACTGGGGTCGCCAAGACCGGGGTGATCGGGGTCCTCCGCGGCGGCAAGCCGGGCCCGGTGGTGGCGCTGCGGGCCGACATGGACGCGTTGCCCGTCACCGAACTGGTCGACCTGCCGTTCAAGAGTACCGTTCGCACCACCTACAACGGGATGGAAGTCGGGGTCATGCACGCCTGCGGTCACGACAACCATGTCGCGATCCTGATGGGGGTGGCGGAAGTGCTGGCCGGCATGAAGGCCGAGATTCCGGGCACCGTGAAGTTCCTGTTCCAGCCGGCCGAGGAAGGTCCGCCCGCGGGCGAAGAGGGTGGGGCCCCCCTCATGGTCAAGGAAGGCGCGCTCGAGAACCCCCGACCGGCGGCCGTGTTCGGACTCCACGTGTGGCCGGGCCCGTTGGGCTCGCTCAGCGTCCGTCCTGGCGGGATGATGGCGGCGCCGGATGGCCTCACCATCGTGGTCCGGGGCCGGCAGACGCACGGGGCCCAGCCCTGGGGCGGCGTCGATCCGATCGTGGTGGCGGCGCAGATCGTCCTCGGTCTGCAGACCATCACCAGTCGCCAGATCGACCTCACGACCGCCCCGGCGGTCGTGACCGTCGGCATGATCCAGGGGGGCAATCGGGGCAACATCATCCCCGACAGCGTGGTGATGATCGGGACGATCCGCACCTTCGACGAGACGATGCGGAGCGCCATCCACGACAAGGTCAAGAAGACGGCCGAGCACATCGCGGCGGCCGCCGGCGCGACGGCCCGGGTGTCGATCCCGGAGGGTGGCCTGTTGACGTACAACGATCCGGGCCTGACCGAACGGATGCTCCCGACCCTCAAGCGGACGGCCGGCGCGGGCGGGGTCCAGACGATCAACCCGGTAACCGGGTCGGAGGACTTCCCGTCGTTCACCCAGGACATCCCCGGGCTCTACTATTTCCTTGGCGTTCTTCCGGCCGGCGCCGACCCGGCCACCGCGCCCCGGAACCATTCGCCCTATTTCTTTGCCGACGAGGCCGCGCTGCCCGTCGGGGTGCGGTCGATGGCCAATCTGGCCATCGACTTCCTGAAGTCGGCGCCGTCCGACAAGACCGCCGATCGATGAGGTTGCGTCCGGTGCGTTCGCTGCTGCTCGCGACAGGCCTCCTCCTGGCGGGTGCGCCGGCGCAGGCTCAGGACTACGACGTGGTGATCCGCGGCGGTCGAGTCCTCGACGGCTCCGGCAATCCGCCGTTCCCGGCCGACGTCGGCGTTCGGGGCGACCGGATCGTGGCCGTCGGCGACCTGTCGCGGGCGGCTGCCCGACGGGTCATCGACGCGCGGGGTCGGCTGGTGACGCCCGGCTTCTTTGCCATGCATGAGCACATCGAGCCGGCCATCCTCGGCGGCTTCGGAACGCTTCCCAACTACACGACCCAGGGGTTTACCACCGCCGTCATCGACGCCGACGGCGACACCGAGATCTGGCCCCTGGCCCGGCAGCGCGACACGCTGACCCGGATGGGATCGGCGCTCAACCTGGTGCCGCTCGTCGGGCACGGGACCGTCCGCCGGTTGGCCATGGGCGAGGATTTCGAACGCCCGGCCACGATCGCGGAAGTGGAACGGATGAAGGCGCTCGTCCGCCAGGGGATGGAGGAAGGGGCGTTCGGCCTTTCCACCGGGCTCGAGTACGTGCCGATGCGGTACAGCACCGAGGAGGAGGTTCTCGAACTGGCCAAGGTGGTGGCGCCCTTTGGCGGGCACTACCAGGCCCACCTCCGCAGCCAGGGCCAGCACCCGAAGTGGCAGCTGCCGAGTTCCGACTCGAAGCCCATTACCAACATCGACGCGGTCATGGAGACGATCTCCATCGGCCGCCTGGCCGGCATTCCGGTGATGATGGACCATCTCCACCCGAAGGGGCCACGCGAGTGGGGCTCGGGCAAGATCATCACCCAGCTGGTGGATCGGGCCTGGCGCGACGGGATCGAGGTCTACATCAACATGCATTCCTACGAGGCCTACGACGAGACCATCGTGCTGGTCCCGCGGTGGGCCCTGGTGGCGCGCCCGGTCCGCAATCTCGGTCAGTTCGACGCCCGGCACCCGGACGCCGACTATCGGAACATGCGGGAGAATCTCCGCCGGCGACTGACCCATCCCGACACGGCCCGGCTGATTCGCCGCGACATTGCCTACGAGATCGACCGGGGCGGGGGGCCGGACGGGTTGCTGGCCATGGACTATCCGGATCGCGCCTGGGTCGGGAAGACCCTGGCCCAGATCGCCCGCCTGCGGGGAGAGGATCCGGTCGAGACCGCCATTCACATCCAGCTCCACGGGTTCGACCGGCCCGGCGGGATCCAGTGGCGCGCCTTTGCGGTGTCGCTGCTCGATCTCGAGGAGTTCATGCGGAAGGACTACACCGCCGTCTGCCTCGACCGCGGTGGCGACACGCCCCGGATGCGGGAGAACCCGTTCGTTCATCCCGGTACGTTCGGGACCTCGACCCGGCTGCTCCGGACCTTTGCGCTCGATCGGCAGGTCATTTCGCTGCCGTTCGCGATTCGTTCCCTGACGTCGCTGCCCGCCCAGATCCTCGGCCTCAAGGATCGGGGCCGAGTCGCCGAGGGTCTCCGGGCCGACCTGGTGGTGCTCGATCCGGCCACGGTCCGCGACAAGGCCACCTTCTTCGAGCCGTTCCAGTACAGTGAAGGCATCGAGTACGTCCTGACCAACGGTCAGCTCGTGGTCGATGCCGGCAAGCCGACCGCCGCCAAACCGGGGCGGATTCTCGAACGGCAGCGGGTGGCTCGCGCCCGGTGACCGGGTCCGAGGACAAGCTGGTTCGTTCGATCGGCCGCTGGACGCTGGCCGGTCTGGTGCTCAACGGGATCATCGGGAGCGGGGTCTACGGCCTCCCGTCGATCATCGGCGGCAAGCTGGGCGACCGGGCGTGGATCGCGTGGGTCATCGCGGCGGCGGCGGTCGGCGTGGTGGTGGCCTGCTTTGCGGAGGTTGCCTCCCGGTTCGGCAAGGCGGGAGGGCAGTACCTCTACGCCCGGGTGGCGTTCGGGCCCTATCTGGGAATGCAGATGGGGTGGATGACCTACCTGGTGCGGCTCACCTCGGTGGCCACCAACGTCAATCTCCTCACCATCTATCTCGCCGAGTTCGTTCCGGCGGCGGGCAAGGGGTTCGGGCCCGCGCTCGTGGCCACGGTCTTCCTGGCCAGCCTGGCCTGGCTCAACGTCCGCGGACTCAAGCAGGCCACCGGGGCCGCCAATTTCCTGATCGTGGCCAAGATCGTTCCCCTGGTGGCGTTTGCCGTCGTCGGGTTGGGGCTCACGATGGGCGGCAGCACGGCGGCCTCGGATCCCGTCGGTCCGCTCGGCGTCCGGACCTGGGTCGAGTCGATCCTGCTCCTGTTCTTTGCCTACGGCGGGTTCGAGTCGGCCATGCTGCCGCTGGGCGAGGCCAAACGTCCGGAGCGCGACGCGCCCTTTGCGCTCTTCGTCGGGCTGGCCGGCGTCGCGGCGATCTACCTGTCGGTCCAGGTGGTGTCGACGCTGGCGCTCCCCGACCTGCCGACCCACCAGCGCCCGTTGGCCGACGCGGCGCGGAGCCTGGTCGGGCCGGGCGGGGCCACGTTCATGGCGGTCGGGGCGGTGCTGTCGCTGGTGGGCTGGGGCCTGGGCACGATGATCCTCACGCCCCGGCTCACCTACTCGATGGCCGAGCACGGCGATCTGCCCGCCGTCTTCGGATCGGTGCACCCGCGGTTCCGGACGCCGGCGTTTTCGATCGTCGCGTGCGCGGTGTTCTCGCTGGCGCTGACCCTGTCGGGCAGCTTCCTCCAGAACCTGACCATCGCGGCCGTGTCCCGGCTGTTCACGTATGCGCTGGTATGTCTGTCGTTGCCGGTCCTGCGGGCTCGCGACGGCACCGATCCCGACCTGCCGCCCGCCCGGTTCCGCCTGCCCTTCGGAACCGGTTTTGCCGTCCTCGGCGTGTTGTTCTCGCTCACGCTGGCCACGCGGATGACGGTGCGCGAGGCGGTCATCCTCGCGGTCGTGGTCGCGGCGGGAACGGTGGCATATCTGGTTCGGCGGAAGCGGTGACCCAGGCGCCACCCACCAGCGCCGGCGCGCCCGCCGACGCCGGCTGGATTTCCGTCGTCATCGCGACGAGAGACCGGGCCGATTCGTTGGCCGCGTCGCTCGAATCCTGGATGGCCCTTGGCGACGATCCGAGCTGGGACCTGATCGTCGTCGACGATGGGTCGCGGGATGACACGCCCGCCGTACTCGACCGGTGGGCCGATCGTCTCGGGGCGCGCTTGACCCGGGTCCGCACCACGGGGTTGGGCCTCGGCGGCGCCCGCAACGCCGGCTGGACCAAGGCTGCCGGCGGCCTGATCCTCTTTACCGACGACGATTGTCACCCCGCGCCCGATCTGCTGGGCGCCATTCGAACCTGTCTGGCGGACGGGAGCTGGTCGTTCCTGGGCGGGCGGCTCCTGCCGCATTCGCCCGAGGACGCCGGGATAGCCGTCGTGACGCGGACGAACCGGGTCGAGATCGCGGGGCCAACGTTCGTGGCCGCGGGTCTGCTGCCGGGCGCCAACTTGACGGTGGCGCGGAAGGCGCTGGTGGCGGTCGGGGGCTTCGACGCGGAGTTCGGGGCCGGGACTCCGTTCGCGGCGGAGGACGTCGAGTTGGTGGCGCGGCTGGCGGCCTCCGGGTGGCGGGGCGGATACGACCCTCGACCCGTGGTCTTTCATCATCACCAGCGGCGGACCGAAGCGTCGCGGGCGTCGCTCGACCTGGCGTACGACCGGGGTCGGGGAGCCTATTACGCCAAGTGCCTCCTCGATCCGCGACTGCGCTGGCGCTACCTTCGCGCCTGGGCCGCGCGGGCCTGGCGGGGCAGCTGGCGACGAACCGGACGGGAGGTGGCGGGCGCGATGGCATACTGGACTCGACGACCACGGCCGGAGAGGTCGGCATGACGCCCCCGGCGTTCGGGATCGAGGTGGTGGTCAGGCCCGAGGACATCGACGACCTCGGGCACGCCAACAACGTCCACTATCTCCGCTGGATGCTCG
>JAEUJH010000626.1 GCA_016794825.1 Gemmatimonadota bacterium | reverse complement strand
ATCCGCCCGAGCGCCACCACGGCCCGCGACCGCACCGAGCCCGGCGCGTCGACATCCCGGGCCAGGGCCTGGAGGCCGTCGACCAATTCGCGGCCACCGCCGAGGTCCCGTCCCAACCAGTTCGCGGCACTTTCCCGGAGGCCCCGCGACACCCCGGGGTTCCGGGCCAGGGCCAGCAGCCCGCGCCACGTGTCCGCCGAGTCCGCCAGAGCCGCGGCGGTGAGGGCGTCCCGACCGGCCCGGCCGTCGGTCCGCCCCGCCAGGTCGACCAGGAACTGAGCCGCGGCAGGGGCGCTGACGACCCCGAGGTCGGTGGTCCCGGCCGGCAAGCGAACGGGCCCGATTCCGACCCGAACCCCGGCTATCCGGCGGTCCAAACGGGTCAGGACCACCCGGACTGGGCCGTTCAGGCAGCGCCCATCGCCGCCACCCTCGGACCAGGCGTAGACCCAGTCCGATTCGCCCGGACCGCCGAGGCCGACCCGGAGGTAGGAAAACCCGTTGCCACAGACATCGGGCCGGGCGGCAAACGTCAGGGCGACAGGCCCATCCGGGGCCCGGCCGATCCGGCCAGCCAGGTCATCCTGAGCCAGCCCCCGCCCGACGACGAGGAAACTGGCGATGGCCACACCCACGCGGGACCACATCGTCACTTCTCCACTAAATCAAGAAGCAGCTTCGTGGAGCGAGGGTCTTTCTTGCGTGTCAGCGCGGAGATAGCCATCCGCCGAATGACCGGGTCAGTACCCGTCTTGACGATCTCGATCAGCTTGTCCGTGGCCCCTGGTTCCTCCCGATCGGCCAGGATCTGGACCAGGTTGGAGCGGAGTTCCCGCTCGGTCAGGGCATCGTACAGCCGCCCCAACTCGTCGATCGGGGTCTCGGCCCGCCGGAGCCGACCGAGGGCGGCCGACCGGAACCGGAGGTCCTCCGCCGGGTTCCGAACCAGGGCCATGAGCCAGGCTTCGGCCGGTGCCCCGCCCGCCCGGGCAATGGTCTCGACCACCGCCGTCCGGACGGTCCGGGAGGCGCTCTTCTCGTACACCCCGCGCAGCAGGGCCACGTCTGCCTCGGACAGGCCGGGCTGCCGCCGAGCCTGGGCGACGTTGACCCGGTTCTGACCGGACGGGGACGGGCTGGCCACCCAGACCGCCTCGGCGCCACAGCACCCGACCAGGCTCCGGATCGCCTCGGCTCGGAGTTCGTCGCCGGCGTCCTCCCGTTCGATCAGGCGGCGGATGGTCCGCGCCGCGTTCGCGTCGTCCCGGCTGCGGAGGGCCCGAATCACGGCCCGCTGGGTGCCCTCGTCGTTGCTGGCGTTCAGGAACTGCTCCAGGGCGGCGGTGCTCCGATCGCCCGGGATCTGGGCCAGCCGCGAGATCGCGTCGCTCCTGACCTCGCGGCTGGGATCGGTCTTGGCGATTTCGAGGACTTCGTCGACCCGGGAGGCATCGCCGTCCTTGCCGAGGAGGTAGACGGCCCGGCGCCGGAGGGGCACGCTGCACTCGTCCCGGCGCGACAGGATCCGGGTCAGGACCGGCCGCGACCCCGCCGGGTCGTTCTGGACCAGGGCGCTCAGCGCCTCCGCCTTGACCTCGATGTCTTCCCGGTCGCAGGAGGCGCCGTTCCGGGCGGCGCCGTCCCGGAGTCGAGCGGCGGCGGCCTCATCGCCCCGGGAGGCCAGGGCGCCGATGACCCGCGTCATCAGGGCGGACACGTCCGGGTCGTCCGACGCGGTGCCGGACTGTTTGGCGAGGTCGTCGAGCAGGCCCAGCGACCGGCGGAGATCCGCTTCCGTGCCAGCCCGGTAGAGCGCGAACGACTGCCAGTAGATGGCGGCCGGACGATACCGGGACTGGGGATACCGCTGCGTGAAGGTGGCGAACTGATCGGCGGCCCGCCGGTATTCGCCCCGATTCAGCGTCTCGCGGGCCACTCGATAGAGCGAGTCCTCGGGCGTGTCGCGAGGTCCGGACCAGGACGGCTCGGGCAGCCGGAGCTTCGAGCCCAGGCCGATGGTGCTCCCGAGCGGCCGGATGGCCTCGACCTGAGCCGCCGCCAAAGGCGCCGTGACCGCGACCGCCGGGGTCGGCCAGACGGCGGCAACCGGCGCCGTGATGGTGACCGTCGGGGTCAACCCGACGTCGCCGGGCAGAACCGCGACGGCGGGGGTGGGCTCCGGCCAGGCCGCGGCCATCGGGCTCGTCGCCATCGGGGGCTCCACCAGCCTGGTCGGCGGTTTGGCCTTGGGCGCCTGGGCCGGCCGGGGCGACTGGGCCCCGGCGGCCGGGATGGTGCCTAACGAAAGAACCAGAAGGAACGGCAGGAATCGCATGGTCGGCCTCAGGGCGCGGTCGCGGGATCGGAGATGATCACGGCCAGCCGGGACAGGACGTCGCGCTGGTCCATGGCTTGGACGATCAGATCGGCGTCAGCGTTCGGTTGGCGCGCGTCCGGCAGCTGGACCACCTGCGCGAGCACCAGTTCGAGGTCCTCGAGCAGTTCGCGTTGAGCCGGATCGGGCAGGTTGCCGTCGAGGAGGAGCCGGGTGGTGGACAGGAGTTCCCGGGCCCGCGCCCGGGTGCCGGGCCAGACGCGCCCGGTCCGGAGGTCGCCCGCCAGCGCCACGACGAGCCCCGTGGTCTGCTGGAAGTAATCGCGCGCCACTCCGACGAACGGACTCGGCGACGGACTCGAGGCGGGCACCACGGCCGGATCCGCCGCGGGTTGCCCCGGCGGCGATCCCGCCGGCGGAGGCGAGAGCCGCGCCGCCCCCCAACCCAACCCGACCCCCAGCACCAGCGTGGCCGCGAGCGCCAGCACCCGCGGCCACGTCCGCGCCTTGGGAGCCGGGATCTTGACGCCACCGAAGGCCCGCGCCTCGATGCCCTGCCACATCCGGTCCAGCGGCGGTTCGACCCCGGCACGGTACCCGGGCCCGGCCTTGCGGAGCAGTTCTTCCAGTTCCTGTTCGGTCATGGCTTCCTCCTCGATTCGCGCCGTCAGGGCGCGAAGGCGGCCAGCGCCTGGCGCAGCTTGGCTCGTCCGTTCATCAGTCGCGTCTTGCAGGTTCCCTCGGGGCTGCCGGTCAACTCGGCGATTTCCGCGTGGGTAAACCCTTCGATGTCGTGCAGGACCACGACCACCCGGAACGGCTCGGGCAGTGCATCGATCGCCGCCCGGAGTTGCTCCGCCAGGTCGGGGTCGGCCCGGAGATCGGGGCCGGCCGTCTCGGCGGCCAGGTCGAGATCGAACTCCCGGGTGGCCCGGCGGCGGAGCCGCCGCAGCCCGCTCAGCGCTTCCATGGCGGCGATCCGATGGATCCAGGTCCCGAGCCGCGCGTCGCCCCGAAACGAGGCCAGCGCCGCGAACACCTTCACGAAGGCGTCCTGGGTGAACTCCTCCGCCAGGGCCTCGTCCCGAACCAGCCGGAAAATCACCCGATGGACCCGGGGGGCATGGGCAGCGTAGAGCTCGCGGGCGGCCAGACGGTCGCCCCCGAGGACCCGTGCGATCAACGCCCGTTCCTCACTCGGTTCCATTCCAACTCCGGAGTCGGCACCTGATTGGATGCCCGATCGGGGAATTTGGTTCGGTCGGGCCGGGTCGACGCCCGGCGGGAAGCCGAGAACCTGTTGGCGGGGGGGCGGGTCGGGGGGGGGCCGGGCGGGAGCCTGGGGACGGGCGCAGGCCCCTCCCTCAAGCAAACCCAGACCGCCCCCGCGCCCTCCAGGTGCCGCGAGGGCCGAGCCATAGCCGGAGAATGACTCGAACCCGCGACCCTGACATCAAGGTGGCTTGGCGCGACAGCTAGCGGCCGACGCGGGGCACCTGGAGGCAGGCCGGGTACGCCGCCGTGAACCAGTTGCCCTTGTAGACGTTCGGCCCACAGCCGTTCTCGTCCTCGATCGAGCCGAAGACGTTCTCGATCACCCGATTGCCAACAGCCCCAGGCGAGAAGCCGATGGTGTTGGTCACGGTATTGCCGACGAACGTGTTCCCGCTGGCCCTGACCACCACGCCGTAGCCACCCTCGACCACATTACCGCGGAACTCGAGGGCCGTGGATCCCCCCTCGACATAAACCGTATTCTCACCGTACTGGCTGCTGGTGATCCGATTGTAGAGGATCCGCGATGATGAGGCTCTGAGGTCGAGACTCGCATAGCCGCCACGCAGCAGCCTGTTGTCGTGGAGGGTGAGGTCGGTCACATCATAGGCGATCACGTTGCTCTCGACGTTGTCCTGGCTCGTCACTCGCGTGAGGGTGACGCCGCTCGACCCTCGGACCAGAATCCCGAACCAGAAGAATCGCTCGATCGTCCCCGGCCCCCTGACGATCACATCGGTCACGCCATCAATCAGGATGCCCCAGTCGTCGTCGGAGTTGTACTGCGTCATCGCGATCCGGCGGCGGTTGAGATCCAGCTCGACGTGACTGGCCCGGATCTCGATCGGCCGGCCCGATTCGTGGCGACAATCAATGAGATCCGCGATCAGGCGGTATCGGCCCGGCTCCGTGATGACCGTGCCGCATCGGCTGATCGGGATGTAGTCGACTTCGACCCCGAGGGACGGTCGAACGGCGTCCGGCTCCGGGCTCGGGGCCGTTGGAGCTCCGCAACCGGTCAGCGCGGCCCCAAGCAAGGCAAGGCACGGGTGCCGGGGTCGGAGGCCGCGAGAAAGGACCAAGGGAGGCATGCTGACCACTCGGGTTGAGGACACGGAGAAGAGTGTGGGCAGCCGCCTGAAACCAACGTGAAGGGTCGCAGAACGTACTCCGGGTGTCGGAATCAGTCCCCCGGACCGCGCAAGCGAAACTGCGAGGACGCGAAACGAAGAACCCCCGCGAGTCAGCGACCCGCGAGGGCTCCACCAGTAGCAGGGGCGGGACTCGAACCCGCGACCCCGGCATTATGAGTGCCGTGCTCTAACCACCTGAGCTACCCTGCCAAGGGCGCCAATCCTAGCGCCGGCCCACACCCCCGGTCAAGGTTGCCGGTCGCGGTCCTCTTCGAGG
>JAEUJH010000621.1 GCA_016794825.1 Gemmatimonadota bacterium | reverse complement strand
ATGCAGCGCCGGCACGATTCCGAACCCGAGCCCCGTGAGCACGGCCACCGTGGCCGTGACGGCAAGGACCCGACCGTTGACCTCCATCGGGTTGGCGATCGGGAGGGGCAGCGAGTCGATGACCCGCGCCAGCGCCTCGACTCCGAGATATCCGAGGACGATGCCGAGGGTGGCCCCGACCAGCGCCAGGAGGACGCTTTCGGTCAGGAGCTGCCGGAGAATCCGGCCGCGACCGGCGCCGAGCGCCGTGCGGAGGGCGATCTCGCGGGCCCGTCCGCTCGAGCGGCCGAGCAGCAGGGTGGCCACGTTGGTCGAGACCAGCAGCATCACGAACGCCACGGCGCCCAGCAGCACGAACGCGGCCGGCTTGAGCATCCGCACGTTGATGTCGTTCCAGGTCTGGGCCTCGATCCGCCAGCCGGCGTACTCGGGAAACGCGGCCCCGTGCTCGCCCTCGATCCGGCGGGCGATCAGGTCGAGCTCCCGGTTGGCCTGCTCGATCGTCGCGTCGGGCGCGAGCCGGGCAATGACCTGGAACTGGCGCCGATTGCGGGGGTACACCTCGGGTCCGATCGGCATCGGAATCCAGAGGTCCATGCCGTACAGCAGGGTCCCGGGCGGCATGACGCCGATGACCGTGAAGGGGTCCCCGTTCACCAGGACCCGGCGGCCCACCAGACTCGAGTCGGCCCCGAACCGGTTCTTCCAGACCCGGTGGGACAGCACCGCCACCCGTCGGAACCCGCTGATCTCCTCGGCCAGGAACCCCCGGCCCAGGAACGGCCTCGTGCCTAACGTGGGGAACGGGTCGCCCCACCAGAAGCCGGTGAAGAGGTTCTCGGTGGCCTCGCCCACGGTCACCTGCCGGTTGCCCATGTCCCAGGCCACCGGCCGGGTCAGGGTGGTGGCGGCTCGGCCGTCGAGATACTCCGCCGGGGAGAGATTCTCCATGAAGCCGAGCGGCGTTCCGAGCTTCGGGTAGGCGGTGCCGAGACCGACCAGGCGGGCCGGTTCGGGGAAGGGGAACGGCCGGAGGACCAGTCCGTCAACCGCGGAGTACACCACCGTGGTGGCGGCAATGCCGGCGGCGATGGTCAGGGCCACCAGGCTCGCAAAGGCCGGCCCCTTCCGGATGGAGCGGAGCGCATATCGAAGGTCGGTGCCGACGCTGTCCATGGAGCCGCCTGATCGATGAGGGGGTTGGGGTCGCCGGCTGATGGCCCGGGCCCGATGTGGCAGCAGGCAGCCGAGGACCTGCCGTCCGTACCAGAGCCGATCCCGCCACCGCCCGCCGCGCGCGGCGAACCGTTCTTCGAGATCGCCGAGGACCGCGGCGGCGGCCTCGGGGCCAAGCGCCGGCTCGAGCAGCCGGCCGGCCAATCGGGCCCGGAACGGGTCGGGCATCAGCCCTCCGTCCTCGGCCGGGTCCGCCAGTCGAGCCCTCGCCACATCCGATCGAGGGTCCGCCGGGTCTGTTCCAGGGCCTTGAGACCGGCGGGTTGAACCGCGAAATGGCGGCGAGGCCGGCCGCCCCGTTCGCCGGTGGCGGCACCCTGCCAGGAGCGGACGAGGCCCTTGGCCTCGAGGCGGGCCAGGGTGGCGTAGACCGCCCCGATCGAGGGGACCCGCCCGGTCCGCCG
>JAEUJH010000595.1 GCA_016794825.1 Gemmatimonadota bacterium | reverse complement strand
ACCTCGACGCTGCTGGCCTTTTCGGCGGCCGGGTATCGAGCGGGGCCCATGGCGCTGGCCATGCCGCTCGTGTTCCTGGTGGGGTTGAGTTTCTACACGGCCACGGTGGCGCGGGCGTGGAAACGGTTCAATCGGCTGTCGGTGGCCGAGCTGTTCGCGCTTCGGTACTCGGCCGGGTTGGGTCGGTTTGCCTCGGTGCTGCTCCTGCTGGCGATGACCGGCTTCAGCGCCACCTATCTCAAGTCCTTCACGCTCCTCCTCGGTCCGTGGACCGGGGCTCTCAACCCCTGGCTGGTGAGTGGTGGTCTGGCCGCGGTGACCCTGCTGGTGGTTTGGCGTGGGGGGCTGGCGTCGGTGGTTCGGACTGACGTTGCCGGATTCGTGCTCACGATCGGGCTGGTGGGCGGACTGTTGCTGGTGTCGCGCGGGTACTCGCCAGCCGGCGCGTTTCCGGCCGATCAGCTGACCGTCGACCCGATCGGCCAATGGCGGAGCCCGGTGCTGCCTTTTCGCTTCGTGACGACGTTGATCGTCCTCACCTGCTTCACGTACATCGCGGCGCCGTGGTACGGTCAGAAAATTTTTGCGGCGCGGAACGAGCGGACGGCGGTGCTTGCGGTTGGCGTCGCCGCGGTTCTGGTCTTTGCGCTGTACGGGGCCACGGTCGTGGCGGCGGCGCGGTTCGCGGCGGCCGGTGGTGGACTGGCCGACCCCCAGATGGTGGTGCCCGCCATGATCTCGGCGTGGTTCCCGGGCGGGCTTCGAGGCCTGGCCTTCGGCGTCCTGTTCGTGGCGAGCCTGACGACACTGTCGGGGGTCTGGAGTGCCATGACCGCCATGGTGGTGGCGGATTTCGGGTGGCGTCGGGTGTCGTCGCTGGGCGCCCAGCGGGTCGTGACCGTCGGGTTTGCCGTCCTGTCCTGGCTCGGCGGTAACCTTCTGGTCGACGACATTCTCGACCGGTTGATCCTGGCCAACATTCCGGTGGCGGCGCTGGCCTTTGCGCTCCTTGCGGGGTTCCATTGGCCGCGGGCCACAGTCCGGGGGGCGTGGGCCAGCGTGGCGGTCGGGGTGGTCTGGGGGGTGGGCTGCTTCCTGGTGGTGGGTGAGGAGGGCGGCTACACCTGGCCGTGGGCGATGTACGGGATTCCGCTGATCTTCCTGACGGGCGTCGTGGTGTCGCTGGTGGACCGACGACCCACCCCGTGAAGGGGCGGGCCGTCGGATCCCTCTAGCGGGTTCCGGCCATGCGCGTCACGGCGTCGTGGGTGCTCCAGACGTCGCTCGCGATGAGGCGGAAGTTGACGAACGCGGCTTCGTATCCGTCGAACCCGGGCAACTTGGCCGCCGCGGTGGCGTCGGTGACGACGACGACCTCGAAGCCCTGCTCCACCAGCTCCCGGAGATGGGACTCGGTGCAGAGGTTGGCCGACATGCCGGCGAGAATGACCTGACTGATGCCGGCCTTTCGCAGCTGGAGCACCAGGTCGTTGGTCTCCGGGCCAAACACCTTGTGCGGGCTGGTGATGACCGTCCGGCCATCCTCGAGATAGCGCCGATACCGTTCCAGCCAGTCGGCGCCCGATCCCTTGAACGCCTCGGGAGTGTCGGGTCGTGGCCGGTCGAACATCCCGATCTTGTGCATCAGCGTCTCGAGCGCCCCGCCGAACCGCCAACGGTGGTCGGTGGGGTAGTAGTAGTGCGGGCTGACGAAGACCGGTACCGCCTGGGCTTTGGCCGCCTTGAGCAAGTGCTCGATGTTCTCGACCGTATGGTTCTCCTCCACGCTCTTTCCCACCACGGCCCAGGCGACCCCGGTCGGACTGAGGAAGTCATTTTGCGGGTCTGTCAGCACCAGGGCGACCCGTCCCGACTGGAGAGTCAGCCCAGGTCGGGGGATCGGGGCGTCGGGTCGAGGCCCGGCAAAGTGGGGTACCGTAGCGCCGGCGGGCGGCTGCCCGACGGCGAGTTGGGCGGTCCCGGAGATGAGGGCGGCAACCAGGATGACTCGGATCGGAGTGGTCATGGCCGGATCTCCCCGACAACGGTCACGGACGACGTGGGCGTGACGATCGGCACCGCCGCGAGCGCTCGGAGGTCATCGGCTGTCACCGGAACTCCGCCGACGCCCCAAGCCCCGGAGGGCACGTCCTCGATGGTGACCCAGGTGACCTCCCGGAGGCCCTCACCCTCGACGGCCAGGACGGCATCGGTGACGCGGCGGATCATCTCCTGCTTCTGCGCCAGCGTCAGGTAGCCCCCGACGCCTTCGATCTGTACCAACGGCATGGCTTGTCTCCTCAGGCGCTGATGGTTTGGACGCGCGACCAGGCCGCCGGGGCGAACGCCGAGTCGAGCGGCGTTTCGGCGATATGGTTGGCGTAGTTCGACAGGGTCTTGAGGCCGATCCCGAGCACGACCTCGAGCACCTGGGTCGAGCCATAGCCCGCTGCGACGAACGCCGCGGTGACCTCGGACGTCGGCCAGCCGCGGGTGGCGACCACCGCCTCGGTGAATCGACGGAGCGCCTCGAGCCGCGGCTCGTTGATGGCGCGCCCGGTCCGGATGGCTTCGACCACCGGGGCCGGCACCTTCTGCATCCCGGCGATCACGGTGTGGGCGGCGACGCAGTACTCGCAGCCGTTCACGGCGCTGGTGGCGAGGAGCACGACCTGCCGTTCGGCGGGGGTCAGGGAGGTGGCATCGAAGGCCTCGGACAGCGCCCGGTAGCCTCGCAGCAGGGCGGGGGCCTCGGCCATCATGCCGAGCAGGTTGGGGACGAATCCATAGGCGGACTTGGCGCCGGCGAGTTCGGGTTGGGCGGCGGGAGCTGCGGTCGCGATCGAATGGACTGGGTAACGCATGGGTGGTGCCTCCTTAGAGTGAGTGCTGTGTGTGGAACGTTAGTTCCAAATCATGAGACGAAATCGCGACGGGATACCCGGGCGTCCGTCAGGGCCTGCGGATCCATCAGGATCAGATAGTCGGTGTATGGAACGATCGTTCCATGTTGTTGGTTCCCGCTAGCCGAGCCGGTCAACCGCCTCCCGGACCACCCGGCCCAGGAGCTTCGGCTCGGGCCGGCTGCGGATCAGGACGGTGACCCCGATCAACGAGGCCAGGAGCCCGCTGGCGGCGGCGTCTGGGTCGAGGTCGGGGCGGAAGGCGCCGTCGCGGATCCCGCGGCGAACGGTCCGTCGAAAGAACGCCTCGATCTCCGCTTGCGCTCGGCCGACGATCTCGGCTGCCTCCGGATCCCGGGGCGCCATTTCGAGGGCCGTGTTGGTCAGGAAGCAGCCGTCGGCCGCGGCCGAACCCGACTTGATCTTGGCGGTGAACGACTGGAAGAGGGCCTCGATGGCCTGCCGGGGCGGGAGGGTTCGCTCCAACTCGACCAGCCGGACACGCCGATTCCGGTCGTCGTACATCCGGAGGGCGGCCAGGAAGAGGGCGTGCTTGTCGGGGTAGGTGGCGTAGAGACTGCCCCGGCCGACTCCAGTCTCGTCGACCAGGTCCTGGACCGAGGTAGCCTCGTACCCGCGACGCCAAAAGGCCGACATGGCCTTTCCCAACATCTCGTCGACGTCGAACTGGCGTTCCCAGGGCATCGGCTCCTCCGAACCCCAGGATAACCTATTTGGAACGATCAGTCAAATCGAACGCGGTACCCGGCCAGGCTACAGGTCGGCGTCGTGGCGGCCTCGGAGGCCCTTGCCCTCGAGGCATTCACGAAGCCCGTTCCGAGCCCGGAATAGCAAGACGCCAAGATTGTTGGGGGTTACGTCAAGCACGGCGCAGACCTCGTCGGTCGGCATCTCCTCCACGTCCCGGAGCAGAAACGCCAGCCGTCGTCGATCGGGCAGGTCCTCGAGACACTCCGCCAGCCAGGCCCGAACCCGCTCTCGGTCGGCGCCGGCATCCGGACCGCGGGGCGGTCGGGCCCAGCGCCCGTCGGCCGTGAATCGTGCCTCCACGACCTGATCGATGTCCTCCTCGGCGCCGGCTCGGCGGGTGCCCTCGAACCCGCGCGCGATCTTCTTGAGGAGAATCCCGAACAGCCAGGTCCGAACCCGGGCGCGCCCGTCGAACTCCGGCGCCCGCTTGAGGAAGGTGAGCATCGTCTCCTGGACCGCGTCCTCGGCGCGATCGATCGGGAGCCCGGACCGGCGCGCCGCGCGGAGGAGGA
>JAEUJH010000593.1 GCA_016794825.1 Gemmatimonadota bacterium | reverse complement strand
TCGTGTTTCTGTTGGACGAGCCGCTGGACGGTGGCGGGAATCAACGCAACCCGGCGTTCGCGGGGTGCGGTTTCCCGTAACAAACCAATCCGCATCGGACCTCTCTTCGGTGGGGTACTCGGAGAACGACCGTCGCGGGATGCCACTCGCGACGGGCCCTGAAGCGACGCGAATTTACACTCAACGGGGGGCGTTCGACAGGTGGACTTTCCGCGAGCGCCCTCTTAGTGTGCGTCGACTTGAACCTCAGCGGACCGTGAACAGAGTTTCCGTATTCGTCCCGGGGTCGATCGGCAACGTCGGCCCGGGACTCGACGTCCTCGGTCTCGCGGTCCGAGGCGCCGGCGACACCGCCACGATCGAGCGCACCCCCGACGGCCGGATCGTCGTCGACGAGCCGGGCGCCCCCTCCCTTCCCTCCGACTCCGCCCGTCACACTACGGCCCTGGCCGCCCGCGCCGCCCTTGCCCTGGCGGGTCGAAAGGGGAGGATCGGCCTCCGGATTCGGCTTCGGAAAGGACTGCCGTTGTCGGGCGGTCAGGGTGGCAGCGCGGCCTCCGCGGTGGCCGGGGCCGTCGCCGCGAACGTCCTGATGGGTTCGCCCCTTGGCACCGACGAACTCCTGGCCGCCGCGCTCGAGGCCGAGGCCACGGTGGCGGGCCGGCATCTCGACAACATCGCGCCGTCACTGCTCGGCGGCCTGGTCCTGATTCGGAGCCTCGACCCGATCGACGTCGTCCCATTGTCCGTCCCCCGGGGGCTCCAGATCGTGCTGGCCAAGCCGGACTACGAGATGCGGACCCGGGAGGCCCGGTCGGCGCTGCCTAACACGATTTCCCGCGCCACGGCGCTGCACCAGGCGGCGCAGGTGGCCGCGATGGTCGCGGGCGCCGCGCAGGGCAATCTGGCGCTGTTCGGCCGGGCCATCGACGACCGGATCGCCGAACCGGCGCGGGCCGGCCTGCTGCCCGGGTTTTCGGAAGCCAAACGAGCGGCGCTGCGGGCCGGCGCCCTCGGCTGCTCGATTTCCGGCAGCGGCCCCACGTTGTTCGCGGTCGCGGATCGCCGAGCCACGGCCATCCGGATTGGAGCCGCCGTGGCCCGGGCGTACCGGCGGGCCGGCTACGCCACCGCCATTCGCGTCACCACCCCCGACCTTCAGGGAGCCCGAATCCGCCCATGACCACCTGGCTCCAGTGCGATGCCTGCTCCACCCGGTTCGACCTGTTCGAGCCGATCGCGCGGTGCCGGCAATGCCGCGGCCTGTTGGCGCTCACCAGCGACCTCGGCCCGACGGACCTGGCTCGTCGGTTTGCCGATCAGGGGTGTTGCTCACCGGCGCTCCGTCGCTCGGGCGTCTGGCGGTTCCGCGACTTGATCCTTCCCGAGGCGCGGGACGCCGACGTGGTGTCGTTCCCCGAGGGCAACACCCCGCAGGTCCAGCGAGCCCGGGTGGCCGAGTGGGCGGGGTGTCGCCGGTTGTGGCTCAAGCACGAGGGGATGAACCCGACCGGGTCGTTCAAGGATCGGGGCATGACGGTGGCCGTCACCCACGCGCGCCGCCTCGGCGCCCGCGCGGTGGCCTGCGCCTCGACCGGCAACACGTCCGCGTCCCTGGCGGCGTACGCGGCCCACGCGGGGCTCCTGGGCGTGGTGCTGATTCCCGCCGGGAAGACGGCGCTGGGCAAGCTGGCGCAGACGGTAGCGTACGGCGCGACCGTCCTTGCCATCCGGGGCGATTTCGACGCGTGCCTCGATCTGGTGGACCAGGCCAGCGAGCGTCTGGGTCTCTATCTGGTCAACAGCATCAACCCGCTCCGGTTGGCGGGACAGAAGTCGATCGTGTTCGAGTTGCTCGAGGATCGGGCCTGGCGGGCGCCGGATTGGATCGCGCTGCCGGCGGGCAATCTCGGCAACACCTCCGCCTTCGGCGCGGCGCTGCAGCAGGCGCACGCCTTGGGCCTGATCGACCGGATTCCGCGCCTGGCCGCCGTGCAGGCGGAGGGCGCGGCACCGTTTGCCCGGAGTTATCGGGAGCAGTTCACGCAGCGCTATCGGGTGGAGGCCGACACGGTGGCCACGGCCATCCGGATCGGCAACCCGGCATCGCATGACCGGGCGGTGGCGGCCATTCGGGGGACGAACGGCGTCGTCACGACGGTCTCGGATCAGGACATCCTGGCCGCCAAGCGGGAAATCGACCAGGCCGGTGTCGGGTGCGAGCCGGCGAGCGCGGCGTCGGTGGCCGGCGTCCGGCGGCTGGTGCGAGAGGGCACGATCGGGCCGGACGAGGAAGTCGTGGCGGTGCTGACCGGGCACATCCTCAAGGACCCCGAAATCCTGCTCCGGGACCGGGGCGATGTCGTCCGCGAAATCGACCCGACGCTGGCCGCGGTCGAGGCCGCGATCGCGTCGGCCGGTCAGCGTTAGGCGGTGGCCGCCTGGCCGGCGCTTCCGGCCAGACGGTGGAGGACGCCTCGCAGCGCCCCGACATCCGCGAGCCGATAGCCCGCCATGGTCGGCCCCGCCCCGATCCGGACCGCGATGGCCCCGGGCGGGAGTCCCCGAAACAGATCCTCGTCAGTGGAATCGTCACCCGCCGCCAGCACCAGGGCGGAGGGCCCGGCCTCCTGAGCGACGGCCCGGGCGACCTTGGCCTTGTTGACCCCCTGCGACCGCACCTCGACGATCCGATGGCCGACCAGGACCTCAGCTCCGCTTCGATGGAGCACCTGGCCGAGGTGAAGCGCCAACTCGGTGGCGGAGCGGGAGGCGGTGGCGTCGGCTTGCCGCCAGTGCCAGCAGAGCCCGTACTCCTTGGTCTCCACCGAGGCGCCGGGGGTAACCCGGGCAAAGTCGTCGAAGACCCCGCGCACCCGATCGAGCCATGGCAAGGCAAGGTCGAGACGTTCCCACGACTTGCCCCCCGGCCGGCGCCGAGCGGCGCCGTGCTCGGCGTGGAGGTGGATGGGAAGTCCCCCGAGCCAGCGATCGAGGAAGCCGCGCGATCGGCCGCTCACGACATGAACCTCCTGCCGCCGGTCAGCGGCGAGGGCGCGGAGGAGCGCGAGCAGTTCGTCGTCGGGGAGCGCCAGTTCGGGCCGTTCGACGATCGGGGTG
>JAEUJH010000559.1 GCA_016794825.1 Gemmatimonadota bacterium | reverse complement strand
CGGTACTTTGCCGCGATGGGAATTCCGATCCAGGCCGGGCGGAGTCTGAGCGACGCCGACCGGGCGGGCAGCCCGGTGGTCGTCGTCATCAACGAAACCGGGGCTCGCCAGTTGTGGCCCAACGAGTCGCCGATCGGGAAGCGGATCCTGATGGAATGGGGCGACACGCTGCGGGCCGAGATCGTGGGGGTGGCGCGCGATGTCCGGCTGAACGGGCCCGATCGATCGGTCGAGCGGGCAACCCTCTACTGGGACTATCGGCAGACCGGCGTGCCCAGCGGGATGACCCTGGTCGTGCGGGGCCGCTCGGCCGAGCCCGCGGTGGAACCGATCCGTGCCGCGCTCGCGGCCATCGATCCCGACCTGCCGCTCTACAACGTCCGATCGATGGACGGTCTTCGCGATGCGGCCGTGGCGCAGTCGCGGTTCATCACCGCCGCGCTCGGGCTGTTCTCGCTCCTGGCGCTGGGATTGGCGGTGCTGGGCGTCTACGGAGTGATGGCGTACGGCGTGGAGCAGCGGACCCGGGAAATCGGGGTTCGCCTGGCGCTCGGCGCGGATCGGGCCAGCGTGGTGCGGATGCTCCTTCGGGACGGGGGGCGCGTGGTCCTGCCGGCGCTTGCCGTCGGCCTCGGGGCGGCGTGGGTGCTGACCGGGTTTCTCCGAACGCTGGCATTTGGGGTGGCGCCCCGCGATCCGGTCTCACTGGCGGGGAGCCTCGTCGTCATCGGCGCGGCCGCGCTGGCGGCGTGCTGGATCCCAGCTCGCCGAGCCAGCGCCATTCCCGCGGTGGAGGCCATTCGAGCGGACTAAGGCGGCGCCGTCTCGCGGTTTCAGGCACCGGTTCGCGTCGGAACGGTTACGGGCGGCTTCGGCCGCCCCGTATCCTTGGGCCCATGCAGGCGCCCAATGTCGTTCGTCCCATCCAACAGTGGCGAGACCCTCGCCATCGTCGCGGCCTGGCCGGAGAAATCGCGGCGGCCCGCTATCTCGAATCCGCGGGTTGGCGGATCGAGGCCCACCGGTTCCGGCTGGGCCACCACGACATCGATCTGGTGGCCCGGCGGGGGCAGGTGGTGGCGTTCGTCGAAGTCAAAGCCCGGACCTCGGCGACGTTCGGGACGGGGGCCCAATCGGTCGGTTGGCGGAAGCGGGCCATCCTCCGGGTGGTCGCGGCCCTCTGGATTGCTCGGCACGGGGCGGTCGGGGAGGAGTACCGATTCGACCTGGTTGAGGTGCTCGATTCTCGTGGTTTTCAACACGTTTCCCACATCCCAGACGCATGGCGGGATGTGGAAAAGTGAAAAAGTGTACCCCTTGTTTCGGATAATCTTCGGCACTAGATTGAATCAAGTGATTTTGTGGAGCAAAACAAGTCACTACGGTATCTGGTGCCTTTCGTCCCATGAACCTCCCAATTTTGAAGGGTCGGACCGCAATGTCTCCTGTCGATGAAGCTCGGGTCGATGCCGAACGGAAGAAGGCCCTCAATCTGGCCATCGCCCAGATCGAGAAGCAGCTGGGCAAGGGCTCGATCATGCGGATGGGCACCGATGCTCCCAAGGAGCGGATCGGCGTCATCTCCACCGGGGCCATCAACCTCGACGCGGCCGTTGGCGTGGGCGGGGTGCCGCGGGGCCGGATCACCGAGATCTACGGCCCGGAGTCGTCCGGCAAGACGACGCTCTGTCTCCACCTCGTGGCCAACGTCCAGAAGGCCGGCGGCGTGGCGGCGTACGTCGACGCCGAACACGCGCTCGACGTCGAATACGCCCGGCGCCTTGGGGTCGACGTCGATGCCCTCCTCGTGTCCCAGCCCGACACGGGCGAACAGGCCCTCGAAATCGTCGAGATCCTGGTCCGGTCGGGCGCCGTCGATCTGGTGGTCATCGACTCGGTCGCGGCCCTGGTGCCGAAGGCCGAAATCGAAGGCGAAATGGGCGACAGCCACGTCGGTCTCCAGGCTCGGCTGATGAGCCAGGCGCTCCGGAAGCTGGCGGGCGCCATCAACCGGTCGAACGCCGCCGTCGTCTTCATCAACCAGCTTCGTGAGAAGATCGGGGTCATGTTCGGCAACCCCGAGACCACCACGGGCGGCAAGGCGCTCAAGTTCTACGCCTCGCTCCGTCTCGACATCCGCCGGATCGGCCCGGTCAAGGAACGCGAGAACGTCATCGGCAACCGGGTCCGGGTCAAAGTCGTCAAGAACAAGGTGGCGCCGCCCTTCAAGCAGGCGGAGTTCGACGTCCTCTTCGACGAGGGGATCAGCCACTGCGGTCTGCTGGTCGACCTCGCGTCCGAGGCCAACATCATCCAGAAGTCGGGCGCCTGGTACTCCTACGGCGATCAGCGGATCGGGCAGGGGCGGGAAAACGCCAAGCTCTTCGTCAAGGACAACCCCGTGCTGATGGTCGAAATCGAGCAGAAGGTCAAGGATTGGCTCGGCGTCAAGTCCGCGAACGGGGCGGGGCCGGATGAGGGTGACGACGAGTAAGCCGATCGACGCCATCGAGCCCGATCCTCGACGCGAAGGGGCGGTCCGCCTGCTCATCGGCGGGCGGACGGCCCTGGTGGTACCGCACGAGGCCGTGCGGCGCGAGGGTCTGGCGCCCGGCGTGGTGCCGACGGCCGAGCAACTCGACCGCCTGACGGCCGCGGCCGATCAGGACGCGGCCTTTCGGACGGCGGTCCGGCTGCTCGAACGCCGGCCATTCGCTCGGAAGGACCTGGCCCGGCGTCTGGCGCTCAAAGGCCATCCCGTCGGGCTGATCGAACCGGCTCTCGACCGGGCCGAGCGAGCGGGCTACCTCGACGACGAGCGGTTTGCCCGGCATTTCATCCAGGCCAAGAGCGCTCGGGGCCGGGGGCCAGCCCGACTCCGGCGGGAGTTGTCCCTGCAGGGTGTGGCCGCCGGGGTGGTGGAGCGGCTGCTGGCGGAGGAACTGGCTCCCGGCTGGAGTGCGGAGGCCGTTCGAACCCTCGCCGAAAAGCGGGCCCGGCAGCTGGCGGGGGTTCCCCGTCCGGACCGGATCCGGCGCCTGGTTGCCTACCTCGGCAGGCGGGGCTTTTCGGGTCCGGAGGTCGTGGGAGTCGTCCGGCAGGTGGTCGGCTCCGGCTGAGCGGGCGGGCCGGCCGACGTTCCGGTTCCGGCGGGGTCCGGGCGGAACCTCGGTCCCACGATCCAAGTCCGTGCAGACTAACGGTTTCCGGGCCGGCGCCGGTATATTGCCGGGATGCAAGCACGAACCATTCGCCGCCTTTTCCTCGACTACTTCGGCGCCCGAGGCCACCGCGAGGTCCCCTCGTCTTCGCTGGTGCCGGCCGACGACCCAACGCTGCTGTTCACCAACGCCGGCATGGTGCAGTTCAAGCGCACCTTCCTGGGCCAGGAGCATCGCGACTACCGTCGCGCCACGACCTGCCAGAAATGCGTCCGGGCCGGCGGCAAGCACAACGATCTCGAGCAGGTGGGCCTCACCAAGCGGCACCACACCTTCTTCGAGATGCTCGGCAACTTCTCCTTCGGCGACTACTTCAAACGCGACGCGATTGCCTTTGCCTGGGAATTCGTCACGTCGAAGGAGTACCTGGGCCTCCATCCGGACCGGCTGCGGTGCACCGTGCACCACACCGACGAGGAAGCCCGCCGGCTGTGGGTCGAGATCGCCGGCGTGCCCGCGACGTCGGTCTACGGCCTCGGCGACAAGGACAACTTCTGGCAGATGGGCGACACCGGTCCCTGCGGCCCGTGCTCGGAGATCTACGTCGATCTCGAGTGGCGCCCGGGGGCGCCGGCCCGGGTGTATTCGCAGGCGGAGTTCGAGGAGATGGCCGAGTCGGGTCGGTTTCTCGAAATCTGGAACCTGGTGTTCATGCAGTTCGACCGGGCGGCGGACGGTACCCTGACGCCGCTGCCGAAGCCGTCGGTCGACACTGGCGCCGGCCTGGAGCGGATTGCGGCGGTTCTCCAAGGCGGCGACGACAACTTCCACACCGACCTCTTCCAGCCGATCCTCGACCTGGCCGGAAAGCTGGTCGGCAAGCCGTATCCGGGCTCGATGGAGGGTCCGGGGGCGTCGTATCGCGTGCTGGCCGATCACGCCCGAGCGGTGTCGTTCCTCCTGGCCGATGGCGTGTATCCCAGCAACGAGGGCCGGGGGTACGTGCTCCGGCGGATTCTCCGCCGGGCGGTCCGGCATGCCTGGCTGTTGGGTCGGAAGGAACCGACACTGGCGCCGTTGACCGGCCTGGTCGTCGATCTGATGGGCGACGTGTATCCCGATCTTGCCGCCAAGCGGGAGATGATCGCGACGGTGACGGCCCAGGAGGAGAGCCGGTTCCTCGAGACGATCGAGGGCGGGCTCGGGCGGCTCGACGAGCTGTTCGCCACCGGGGCTCCGATTACCGGTGAGGAGGCGTTCCGGCTCTACGACACGTTCGGCTTTCCGATCGATCTGACCGAGTTGATCGCGGCGGAGCGCAAGGTCTCCGTCGACCTGGCGGGCTTCGAACGGGCCCTCGAACAGCAGCGGGAGCGGTCGCGCTCGGCGCAGGCGGCGACGGCCGGTCCGGGCGCGCGCGCGGCCGTCAGCGACGACGAGGGCTGGGTGGAGGTCGGCGGCGGATCGAGCTTCGTCGGCTATCAGCACCTGAGCGCCGAGACGACGGTGGCCGCCTACCGCCAAGCGGGCGACCGGGTCGAACTCATCCTGCGGGACAACCCCTTCTACGTCGAGTCCGGCGGTCAGGTCAGCGACACCGGGACCGTGGCCGGCGCCGGGTGGCGGGTGGCGGTGGATCGGGTCCGGAAGGGCGCTCGGGGCACCGTGGTCGGCGGCGTCGTGTCGGGCGAATTCGCGCCGACGGCGGTGGTGGCCGAGGTCGACGCGGCCCGGCGTCGCAACATCGAGCGGAATCACAGCGCCACCCACCTGGTCCACTGGGCCCTGCGCGACGTGCTGGGCACCCACGTGCGCCAGCAGGGGTCGCTGGTGGAGGCGGACCGCCTCCGGTTCGACTTTTCGCACGGCGGCCCGATCGGTCCGGCCGAACTCGACCGGATCGAACGGGCGGTCAACGAACTGGTGTGGGGCAACGACCGGGTGACGGTGGAAGAGATGCCGTACCCGGAAGCGCTCAAGCTGGGCGCGATGGCGTTCTTTGCCGACAAGTACGGCGATCGGGTGCGGGTGGTCCGGATGGGACCGTCGATCGAACTGTGCGGCGGGACCCACGTGGCCTCGACCGGCGCGTTAGGCCTTTTCCGGGTGGCGGGGCAGGGCGGCGTGGCGGCAGGCGTCCGCCGGATCGAGGCGGTGACCGGCCCGGGCGCGTACGGCGCGGTCGATCAGCTCGAGGCCCGGATTGCCCAGGCGGCCGAGTTGCTCAAGGCCCAGCCCGACCAGATGGCCCGGCGGATCGAACAGCTGCTGGCGGAGCGGGACAAGCTCGAAGCCCGTTTGGCTGAGGCGCTCCGGCGCGGCGGCGCGGGCGACGGCGACGACCGGAAGGCCGTGACCGTCGGCGGCGTGACCGTGACGATCGGGACCACGACGCTGGAGGATCGGAACGAGGTGGCGCAGGAGGCGGATCGGTATCGCGAGCAGGCCCGCTCCGGCGTGCTGATCCTCTTTGCCGAGACCGGCAAGGGCGCCATTCACGTGGCGCTGACCGACGATCTGGTCCAGCGGGGCAAGAAGGCCGGCGATCTGGCCAACCGGGTCGCGGCGGTCAGCGGGGGCAAGGGCGGTGGGCGTCCCAACCTGGCCTCCGCCAGCGCGGGCGACGTGACCCGACTCGGCGCGGCGCGCGAGGCCGTGCCGACGATCGTGGCCGAGTGGCTCGGGGCGTGATGGAGGACTGGCTCGAGGCCCAGGTGGCCGGCGCTCCCGCCGACCTGGTGGCCCGGACCCTCGAGTTCGCGCGCGCGGAAGGACCGGTGACGCCGGCGTCGCTGGCGCGGGCCGGGCGGTCGGCGCTCGAGGCGGCGGTGCGGGCGTCGCCGGATCGGGGCGCGGCTCTCGACCTGCTCGCGGCCGACGCGCTGGTGACCCTGGCGCTGGCGGCCCAGACCGAAACGGACCCCGCGGGGCTCGAGGCGTTCGCGGCCCGGCTCCGCACCGGCGAGGATCCGGCGGCGTGATCGACCTCCACAGCCACCTGTTGCCGGGCGTGGACGACGGCTCCCGGTCGGTGGAGCAGTCGGTCGGCGTGCTGACGCGGATGGCGGCGGCCGGCATCACGGACATCGTGCTGACCCCCCACCTCGACGCGAGCCGGGTGCTGGAGGGGCCGCCCCCGGAGCACGACGAGGCGTTCGCGGCGCTGTCGCCGCTGATCCCGAGCGGGATCCGGGTGCACCGGGGGGCCGAGATCATGCTCGACCGGGCCCTGACCCCGCGGGTGGTGGCCACCCGCCGGGTGACGTTAGGCGGATCGCGGTACGTGCTGGTGGAGTTCACCCGGCTGGTGGCGAGCCGGGCCGCGACCACGGCGCTCCACCAGGTGGTCAAGGCGGGGCTGGTGCCGCTGGTGGCGCACCCGGAGCGATATCAGGTGTGCTCGCCGGCGCAGGTGCGTCAGTGGCGCGACCTCGGCGCCCTGATCCAGGTTGACGCCAATACCCTGTTCGCGGCCTCCGGCCGCGGCGACCGGGCCCGGCAGCTGGTGGGGCAGGGACTGGCCGATGTCCTGGCGGCCGACAATCACGGCGACGTCCGGACCCTGGCCGATCCGTTCCGGCGATTGGTGGAGGCAGGGCACGAAGAGGTGGCCCAGGTCCTGATGGTCGCCAATCCGGCGGCGATCCTGGCCGATCAGCCCACCGAGCAGGTCGAGGCGTGCGAGATCACGATGCCGCTGTTCCAGCGGCTCAAGGGGTGGCTCGGAGAACTCAAGGAATGACCGACCGGATCCGGGAGGGGCTCGAGGAACTGGCCGACACGGCCGGCGCCCTCCGGTCGCAGGCCGACCGGATCGAGGCGATCGGGCGGCGGTACATCGCCACGCTCCGGAATGGCGGGACGCTGTTCTTCGCGGGCAACGGCGGCAGCGCGGCGCATGCCCAGCATGTCGCGGCGGAGTACGTGGTCCGATTTACCGTCGACCGGCGGCCGTTCCGGGCGGTGGCGCTGACCACCGACTCGTCGGTGCTCACGGCCGCCGGCAACGACCTCGGGTTCGAGCGGGTCTTTGCCCGGCAGGTGGAGGCGCTGGCCGGTCCTCGCGACCTGCTGGTGCTGCACAGCACCACGGGCACCAGCCGGAACCTGCTGGCCGCGGTGGAGGCGGCCCGGCGGATCGGCACCGGAGTGGTGGCGCTGCTGGGCCGCGACGGCGGGGCGCTGGCGCCGCTGGTCGACGTGGCGGTCGTGGTCCCCTCGGACCAGACCAGCCGGATTCAGGAACTGCACCTGGCGATCGAGCATCTGCTGGTCGACATGGTGGAACGGGAGTTGGCGTAAATGATCGACTTGAAGGGGAAGGCCATTCTCGTCACCGGCGGATCCCGCGGGATCGGCCGGGCGACGGCGCTGATGGCGGCGCGGGCCGGCGCGGACGTCGGGATCACCTATCACCACCGGGTCGGCGACGCCGAGGCGGTGGCCAAGGAAGTGCGGTCCCTGGGCCGTCGCGCGTTCGTGGGCGGCGGCGATCTGGGCGACCCCGCGGTGGTCGACCGGATCTTCCGCGAACTCAAGGCCGCCTTCGGCGGGCTCGACGGGTTCGTGGCCAACGCCGGCGTCTGGCCGACCGAGGACGTGCCGCTGGGCCGGATGACCGACGCCCGGTGGAAATCGACGATGAGTCAGAACCTCGACTCGGTGTTCCTCACCACCCGGGCCGCGCTCGGCCTTCTCCGTCCCGGCGGGTCGGTGGTTTTGGTGTCGAGCACGGCGGGTCAGCGGGGCGAGGCGTTTCACGCGGACTACGCGGCCACCAAGGGCGCGCTGATTTCGCTCACCAAGTCGCTCTGCATCGAGTACGCGCCGGCGATCCGGATCAACTGCGTCGCGCCGGGGTGGGTCGACACCGAGATGAGCGCCACCGCCTACGCCGACGGCGGCCGCGATCGGATTGCCGCCGCCATCCCGATGAAGCGGATCCCGACGGCGGAGGACATCGGGGGGCCGATTCTGTTCCTGCTTTCGGACCTGGCCCGGAGCCTGACGGGCGAGATCCTGAACGTCAACGGCGGCAGCGTGCTCTGCGGATGAGCCGACGGGGCGCGGGGACGTGAGACTGCCCGAGCGCCTTTCGCTCCCGTCCGAGGTCGTCGAGATCGCGACGACGCTGGAGGGGGCGGGCCACGAAACCTGGTGCGTGGGCGGCGCGATCCGCGACGCGCTCCTCGGGACGGCCAAGACCGACGTCGACCTGGCGACGGCCGCGACCCCCGAACAGGTGCAGGCGCTGTTCCGCCGGACGGTGCCGGTCGGCCTCAAGTTCGGCACGGTCGGCGTGCTCGACCGCCAGCGGGTTCTCCACGAAGTCACCACGTTCCGACGGGACGTGACCACGGACGGGCGCCACGCGGTAGTGGCGTTCGGCGCGTCGCTCGACGACGACCTGGCCCGGCGCGACTTCACCATCAACGCCATTGCCTACCATCCGCTGCGGCACGAGTGGCGCGACCCGTTCGGGGGCGCCGCCGATCTGGCGCGGCGGTTGATCCGGGCGGTCGGCGAACCGGCCGCCCGGTTCCAGGAGGACTACCTCCGGATCCTCCGGGCCATCCGGTTTGCCTCGCGACTCGACTTCCGGATCGACGAAGCCACCTGGGCCGCGGCGCTGGCGGTGGCCGACGGCATGGCCCGGCTCTCGGTGGAGCGGGTTCGGGACGAGTGGTTCCGGAGTCTCGAGACCGCGCGCACCCTGCCGCCGCTGCTGGCCCGGTGGCGCGAGGTGGGCGCGGCCGCCCGGTGGTTGCCGGGACTCCGGCCCGGATATCCGCTGGCCGAGGAGGCGCCGGCCAACCGCGACCCGGTGCTGCTCACCGCGGTCGTCAGTGCCGGGGCGGCGGCGGCGCTCGAGGGGCTCAAGGCCTCGGGCGCGGAGGTCGAGCGGGCCCGGCGGATCGAACGCGGTCCCGCCGCCCCGACCGGCGGAAGCCCGGCCGAGGTCCGCCGGTGGCTGGCCGAGGTCGGACCGGCGGCGGACGATCTCCTCCTGGCGCATCGGCTCCGAACCGGCGCCGACGCGCCGTGGCGGGAGGCGGTGGCCGGGATCCGGGCTCGCGGCGAGGCGGTGTCGCGGGGCGAGCTGGCGGTGACCGGCGACGATCTCCGCGCGGCCGGGGTTCCGCCCGGTCCGGCGCTGGGCCGGCTGCTGGGCGAGCTGCTCGATCTGGTGCTCGAGGATCCGTCGGCCAACACCCGGGAGCGCCTGCTGGCGCGGGCGCGGGGCGGGTCGTGAGCGAGCCGTCGCTCTTCGGCGCCGCCGCGGGGCCCCTGGCCGAGCGGATGCGGCCGCGAACCCTGGCCGAGTTCGTGGGCCAGCGGCACCTGCTCGATCCCGGCAAGGCGTTAGGCGAGTCGATCCGCCGGGGCGACCTCGGGAGCACGATCTTCTGGGGCCCGCCCGGCGTGGGCAAGACCACCCTGGCGCGGCTCATCGCGCAGCACACGGGGCGCGAGTTCGTCGCCTTCAGCGCGGTGACCGAGGGCGTGCCGCGGGTCCGGGAGATCATCAAGGAGGCGGAATCCCGGCTGGTGCTGGGCCGGGGGACGGTCCTCTTCTGCGACGAGATCCACCGGTTCAACCGGGCCCAGCAGGACGCGTTCCTGCCGCACGTCGAGCGGGGGACGGTGACGCTGATCGGGGCGACGACCGAGAACCCGAGCTTCAGCCTGAACGGCGCGCTGCTCTCCCGGGCCCGGGTGTTCGTCCTCGAGCCGCTCGGGGCCGCCGATCTGGTGGGGCTGCTGCAACGGGCGCTGACCGACTCGGAGCGGGGGCTCGGCGCCCAGGGAATCGAGGTGGGGCCGCTGGCGCTGGAGACGATCGCCGAGCAGTCCGATGGCGACGCCCGCCAGGCGCTGACGATCCTCGAATCGGCGGCCCGGTACGTCGGGCTCAAGAGCGTCCTGACGGTCGAGGTGCTCCAGGCCGTTCTGGCCCGGCGGGTGCCGCGGTACGATGCCTCCGGCGAGGAGCATTTCAATCTCCTCTCGGCGTACCACAAGTCGCTCCGGGGGAGCGACCCCGACGGCGCCCTCTACTGGATGGCCCGGATGCTCGAGGGCGGGGAGGACCCGCGGACCCTGTTCCGCCGGGCGCTGGCGATGGCGGCGGAGGACATCGGGCTGGCGGATCCGAACGCGCTGCTGCTGGCGGTGGCGGCGCGGAACGCGTACGAGGTGTTAGGCGCCCCCGAGGGGTATCTCCCCCTGGCGGAGATGACCATCTACCTTGCGACGGCGCCCAAGTCGAACAGCACCGTCGTGGCGCTCGGCGCGGCGCTGGCCGCGGCCCGGGAAACCCCGGCGGAGCCGGTTCCGCTCCACTTGCGGAACGCGCCGACCGGACTGATGAAGGACCTGGGGTACGGCGCCGGCTATCGGTACGCGCACGACGCGCCGGATCACTTCGTGCCGCAGGAGTATCTGCCCGAGGCGCTCCGGGGACGGCGGCTCTACCAGCCCGGGTCGCTCGGGTTCGAAACCAAGGTGGCCGAGCGGTTGGCGTGGTGGCGGTCGAAGGTGGCGGGCGGACGCGGTGACGACGGCACTTAGGGCCGATCGGCCCTGCATCCACGATGGAGAAGGGAGCTATACATCAGTCGAACGATGATCGAGGTGGCGCCACCGGTCGAGCGAGCGATTCTCGTCGGCGCGCCTCGGAAGGGTAGTCGGGACGCCGAGCAGTTGGCGGAGCATCTCGAGGAGCTGGCCCGGCTGGTGGACACGGCCGGGGCCCAGATCGTGGGGCGGATGTCGCAGCAGGTGGCGACGCCCAATCCCGCGACGCTGATCGGCGAGGGCAAGGTCGAGGAACTGCGGGCGATGGTGCAGGATCTCGGCGCCACGCTGGTGATCTTCGACGAGGAACTCTCGCCGGTGCAGGGCGCCAACCTCGAGAAGGAACTCAAGCTCCGGGTCATGGATCGGGCCGAGGTCATCCTCGACATCTTCTCGACCCGGGCGCGGAGCGCCGAGGCCAAGCTGCAGGTCGAACTGGCGCAGCTCCAGTACCTGCTGCCGCGGCTGGCGCGGATGTGGACCCACCTGTCGCGGATTCGAGGCGGGATCGGGTTGCGGGGCCCGGGCGAAACGCAGATCGAAACGGATCGCCGGATGATCCGGAAGAAGATCCAGCATCACCGGGACAAGCTGAAGGACGTGGCGCGGCACCGGGAAACGGTCCGCTCGGGTCGTCAGGCCATGCTGAGCGCGGCGCTGGTGGGCTACACCAACGCCGGCAAGTCGAGCATCCTCCGGGGCCTGACGGGCGAGCGGGAGATTTTCGTCGAGGATCGGCTGTTCGCCACGCTCGACACCCTGACCCGCGAAGTCGACGTGGCGCCGGGCATCAAGGCCCGGGTGACCGACACGGTCGGCTTCATCCGGAAGCTCCCGCACCATCTGGTCGCGAGTTTCCGGGCCACGCTGGAGGAGGCTCGGGGCGCGGACCTGCTCCTGCACGTGGTCGACGCGAGCCACGCGGAGTGGGAGGAGCAGGCGACGGTGGTCGACCAGGTGCTCGCCGATCTGGAGATGGAGGATCGGCCGGTGCTGATGGTCTTCAACAAGAGCGATCGGCTGGAGCATCCGGAGGCGTTCCGGGCGCGGGTCGCCGAGTTGTACCCGGGGGCGGTGGTGGTGAACACCGTGGCGGCGGACGGGTTGGCGGATCTCAAGGCGGCGCTCGCGGCGCGGGCGCGGAGTCTCCGGCCGACGATCCGTCTGGTGGTGCCGGCGGGCGATGGGAAGCGGTTGGCGGAGGTGTATCGGGCTGGCGAGGTGGTGGGTCGGGAGGATACGCCCGAGGGGGTCGCGCTGACGGTTCGAATGGAGGAGTGGAAGGCGAAGAAGCTCGGGGCCTGAGACGCGGCAGGCCCATCGCCAACTTCAACTCGACCCTGGTCGAGTCTTCGAGGCGAGCACCCACATGAACGACGGCGCCGACGCAGGCATCGTCTCCTCGGTAGGTCATCCCCATCCAGTCCTCGGCGCCGGGTGTCCGGCGCCTCCAATCCGGTCGTCTCCCCGACCGAACGGGCAGCCCGGGCAGCGTTCGAAAACCCGGCAATCCCTTCCACGCCCGGAAACGAGCCATGGCGGCGAATTCCGGTCATCCGGGCGGGACTGCCGGATG
>JAEUJH010000546.1 GCA_016794825.1 Gemmatimonadota bacterium | reverse complement strand
GCCGGTTACGATGAATCGACCCCAAGCGAGGTGGCGATGGGCAAGAAGGAAGACGCGATGATCGCGAAGCTGGTGAAGAAGGCGGCCGCCAAGGTGGCGCCGCCCAAGGACCGCACCAACCAGTACGACGACACGCTCCGGATCCGGCCGCGGGACGAGGATCCCGACGCCAAGGTGCTGTTCAAGGAAATGCGGCGGCGGGAGTTCTAGGCAGACGGGCATGAATTTCGACCCGGCGGCCTTCGTCACGACCCTGGCCGCCGTCGGGATCGTGATCGTGGTGGCGACCCTCATCTCGGGCGTACTCGACAAACGAGCCGTCCCGGCGGTGGGGGTCTTCCTGTTGTTGGGGTTGCTGGTCGGCCCGGCCGGCCTGGGGCTGTTCGACGTGAGCCTCCGATCCGCGGCGCTCGGCGCGATCGCCACGATCGCCCTGACGCTGGTGCTGTTTACCGACGCGCTGGGGATCGACCGGAACGCCATCCGGCGGAACCTGTGGCTGGCCGGCGCGGTCCTCGGCCCCGGCACGCTGCTGTCGGCCCTGCTGATTTCCGGAGCCGCCTGGTGGCTCCTCGATCTCCCGATTCCCCTGGCGGCCATCCTCGGCGCCGCCCTCGCCTCGACCGATCCGGTGATGATGCGCGGCCTGCTCCGCCGGCCCGGCGTGCCCGCCCCGGCGCGGGTGGCGCTCTCGGTCGAGAGCGGCCTCAACGACGTGGTGGTGCTGCCGATCGTGCTGGTGGCCACCGCCTTCCTCGGGCCGAGCCTGCCGTCCGCGGGCGAAGTCGGCCGAGTGGCGCTCAACGTCTTCCTGGTCGGTCCCGCCATGGGCGCCGCCATCGGCCTCGGGGCCGTCCGGAGCCTCGAGTGGATGCGGGGCCGGATCGGGCTCCGGCGGGATTACGAATCGCTCTACGTCCTGGGAGTGGCCTTTGCCGCGTACGCGGCCGCCGAGACGGTGCACGCGAGCGGCTTCATGGCGGCGTTTTCCGCGGGGCTGGTGGTGGCGCTGCTCGACGTCGAGCTGTGCGACTGCTTCAAGGACTACGGCGAGGCCACCTCCGAGATGTTCCTGCTGTTCTCGTTCGTGGCGCTGGGGACGTCGCTGATCTGGGCCGGCCTCGAGGCCCTGACGCCCGCGACCCTGGCGTTCGCGGCGGTGGCGCTGTTCGGTCGGTCGGTCGTCCTCCGGGTCGCGACCGCGCGGCTCGATCCGGACAGCCGTCGGTACGTGGTCTGGTTCGGCCCCCGGGCCCTGAGTTCCCTGCTGCTGGTGCTCCTGCCGGTGTTCTTCGGGGTCACTGAGGCGGAGCGGCTCTGGCCGGTGGCCGCGCTCGTGGTCCTCCTCTCGGTGGCCATCCACGGCGGGATGCTGATGGCGTGGCAGCGCCAGCTCGGGGTCCGCGCCCCGGTGACCGACTCGGTCCTGATCAAGATCGGTGAGTACCGGAACCTGGTCGGGACGGGCGCTCGGATCCGGCTCCTCGACGTCCGGGCCACGCGGGCCTACGAGATGGACGATTTGACGGCCACCGGTTCCCTGCGGATCGACCCCGACCGGCCGGTGGAGAGCGCCGCGGCCCTGGCGCTGCCCAAGGAGGACTGGCTGATCGCCTACTGTGCGTGAAAGGACGAAGGCACAAGCGCCCGGGCGGCGCGAACGCTGCAGGCGGCGGGATGGACCAAGGCGCGGGCGTTGGTGGGGGGCTGGCAGGCCTGGGTCGAGGCCGGACTGCCGACCGAAGCGAAGTGAGGGCGGTGGGGATCGAACCCACGACCTACGGATTAAAAGTCCGTTGCTCTACCAATTGAGCTACGCCCCCGCGCGGGGAAAGATAATCTGAGCCGGGGCGCCGCCGCCGAGGCGCTCCGGTTCGTCCCAGCCAACGCCAGGAGCCCGGCCCGGGTCTAACCCGAGTCCCCACCCCGGCGGCAGGCAGTGACCCCTTCTTCTCCAGGCGATGCCGAAGGCGCCCTCGGGCGCACGATCGGCGGCCAGTACCAGATCATCCGGCTCCTCGGTCAGGGCGGTATGGGCGCGGTTTACCTCGCCCGTGACACCGCCCTCCATCGGACCGTGGCGCTCAAGCTGATCCGGTCCGACGCGGCCGACGCCGAAGCGGCCCAGGACCGGTTCCAGCAGGAAGCCCGGTTGGCGGCCCGGCTCGAGCACCCCGGCATCGTCCCGATCTATGCCTTTGGTCGGGACGGCGGCGACTACTTCCTGGCAATGCGGTACCTGGCCTGCGAGACCCTGGCCACCCGGTTGCGACGGGAGGGGCGGCTCGCCCCGGC
>JAEUJH010000536.1 GCA_016794825.1 Gemmatimonadota bacterium | reverse complement strand
CTCCCACGGAAGAGACCAGACACCATGAAGAGACGACAGATGCTCCGCACCCTGGGTGCGGCCGGCGCGGCGACGGCGGTCGGTCGGCCGCGGGAACTTGTCGCCGAGGCGGAACCGCGCGCCGAATCCGCGAGCGAGCGTGGCTCGGCACCGAGCCAGACCAAGACGTCGTGGCCGGTCCGCGGCACCGAGGCCTTCGAGATCGAGTCGAAGGAAGTCGGCGACACCATGGCGGTGGGCGTGTGGCAGCCGGACCCGCAGTTCCTTGCCATGCGAGGATTGACGCCGGCCGACAAGCTGGACGTCCTCTACGTCCTCGACGGGTCCTGGGCCCTGGGCATGGCCGCCGCGGTGTCCATGCTCCAGCTGGCCGACCTGGTTCGGCCGGGGTTTCCGCCGTTGCTGCTCGTCGGCGTCGACTATCCCGAGGGGCGGCCCAACGCCCGGAGCCGCGACTATACGATGCGGGATGCCGTCCCGAAATCGATGGCCCAAGCGCTGGCCGCCAACCCGGCCACGGCGCCGGGCGGGGCCGACAAGTTTCTGGCCTTTCTCGAGAACGAGCTGGATCCGATGATCCGCTCGCGCTACCGCGCCAAACCCGGCCCGGCGGGGATCCTGGGCGACTCGTTCGGCGGCACGTTCACGTTCTACGCGTTCCTCAAACAGTCGCGGCTCTTCGACAAATACTGGCTCGGCAGCCCGGGGCTCTTCAGCACGGATACCGACTGGGTCGGCCAGGTCGAGGCGGTGGTGGCGGGTTCACTGGTGCACGACACCCGGATGTTCCTCAGCCTGGGCGACCTCGAGGCCACGGGTGGGGTCGAGTTCTACGAGGACATGGGCCGGAACTTCGGCCGGCTCGTCGACACCCTGGAGCGACGGCGGAACCCTCGGCTGACCCACCTGTCGAAGCGTTATCCCGGCCACACCCACACCAGCGTACTGGCGCCGGCCCTCAATGACGCGCTGCTCTACCTCTACGGCAAGCACTTCCCCGGCTGACCGGCCCCGCCGGACCCGAGCACGTCACGCCGGCAGTCCCGTGTGGTGGGCGAGGAACACCAGTTCCTCGAGGAGGCGCTCGCGCACCTGTTCCTCGCTCATGGTGTTGTGCCCGCTTTCGCCGCGGACCCGAAGCAGGATCGGCCGGGTCCCGCTGGTCCCCTGCTGCAACCGAGCCGCCATCTTGCGGGCGTGCCAGGGCGGACAGCTCGTGTCCGTGGCGCCGGCGTCGAGCAGCACGGCGGGATAGGCCACCCCGGCCTTCACGCCGTGATACGGCGAGCAGGCGTACAGCGCCCGCGCATCCTCCGGCACGTCGGGATTCCCGTAGTCGGCCACCGCGATCGCGAAGCTCATCGGGTCGTTCTTGAACCGGAGCAGATCCAGGATCGGTACCTGCGGCACGCTGGCGGCGAACAGCTCGGGCCGCTGCACGACGGCCGCACCGACCAGCAGCCCGCCGTTCGACGAGCCCCACACGCCCAGCTGGTCCGCCGTGGTCACCCCGTCCGCGATCAGCGCCTCCGCCACGGCGAAGAAGTCGTCGAACGTATTCTGCTTCCGCCGCATCCGGCCCGCCTGCCACCAGTCGGTCCCGAATTCGCCGCCGCCCCGGAGGTGCGCAAACACCCAGGTTCCGCCGGCCGCGAGCCACGCCGCGGCCATCGGGTCGTAGGCCGGGAGCCACGGCACGTTGAAGCCGCCGTAGCCGGTGAGCACGGTCGGCCCGGCGCCGGTGGCCTGCCTGGGCCGATAGACCCGATAGGGAACCCTGGTTCCGTCGGCGCTCCGAGCGTAACGCAGCTCGACGGCCACGTCGTCGAGCACGGCTTTCGGCGTGGACAGGGCGGTCAAGCCGCCGTCGCTCGAATAGTGATACGACACCGGGCCGCGGGTGATCGACGAGTGCACGAACGTGACGCCGTCCGGCCCCGGGGCGACCACGTCGTCGATGATCGAGAGGATGTATCCGAGCGCGAACTTCCCCGCGCCGCCGTTCTCCGGCAGCGGCACCTCCGTTCGGACGCGGCCGTCCGGGTCGAGGACCCGGAGTCGGGCTTGACCGTCGACGAAGTCGGCCAGGAGCAGCTGGTTTCCCATCGGAGTGACGCTCGCGAGCTTCGCGTCCGATTCCGGCAGCAGCTCGCGCCAGCTCGAGGGATCCATCGGGCTCGCCAGCGGCACGGCGACCAGCCGCCCGCGGGGCGCGTCGAGAGTGGTGACCGCGACGTACTCGTCACCGATCAGGTGCCCCTTGCAGCTGGCCGGGAAGTCGCGAAGAAACGGGCGCCACTCGCCGTCGGGCAGCCGCCTGACGTACGCCGGCCGGGCGGCAGTCTGGTCCATCATGACCAGGAGGTGGCGATGGTCCGCCGACAGCACCGGCCACGCCGCCGGGTGGGGCAGCTCGATCGGCTCCGCCTGGCTGGTCGTGCCGGACCCGACCGCCTGCCGATAGAGTCGGGCGACCGGATAGGGATTCCCGTCCGGCCCGGGCTCGAGGGCCATCGCCGTGAAGTAGAGCGCGGTCCCGTCGGCGTCCCAGACGACGAACATGGCGCCGGGCCGGTCGAGGCCCTCCATCACCGGCCGGCCGGTGTCGATCTCGACGACCCGATGCGTCATCGGAGCGCCGCCATCGCTCAGGGCATAGAGCAGCAGGCGGCCATCGGGCGACGGCTCCCACGGCCCGAGCAGCGGCTGACTCGCGCCCTCGATCCGGTTGAGATCGAGCACCACCCGTCCCTGGGCATCCCTGGTCGGCGCCGCCTCGAGCACGTGGAAGCGGGCCTCCGCCGGCCGGTACTGGCGCCACCAGCGGCCGCCCGCCTGTCGCGGCGCGTGGAAGGCGAACATGTCGACGAACCGATCGTCGAGCAAATGGCGGAGCCGAGCGGTTTGGGGATAGCTCGCGAGGGACCGGGTCGTCAGGGCGTTCTGGGCGTCCTGCCAGGCCCGGACCGCGTCCGAGTCGGCCTCGAGCCACTGGAACGGATCGTCGTACCCGACGCCGCCGATGACGTTGGCAACGGGTTGGGCGGGTGACGGGGGATAGTCGGGGCGGGACACGGGGCGAGTTCCTCGTTCTACGGCGACGACAGGGTTTCAGGCGGGAGCGCTCCGACCAATATGGACCGGCCGCGGCGG
>JAEUJH010000535.1 GCA_016794825.1 Gemmatimonadota bacterium | reverse complement strand
CCGACCGAGCGAGTCCCCAAGGTGTCCTGGAAGAAGAGCCGGATCGCGGTCCGCCCGCGCGAAGGCTGGCTTCCCAACCGAGTCTACCGGATCGAACTGCTGCCGGGCGTCATGGACCTCCGCAACAACCGGAGCACGTCGGCCCAGGTCATCACGTTCACCACCGGCGCGCCGATCCCCAATCGTTACCTCTCCGGCCGCGTGGTCGATTGGGCCACCAGCCGCGCCCAGACGCTGGCCCTGGTCGAGGCGGTCCTGCTCCCGACCGAGGGCAAGGACAGCCTGACCTACCGAACCCGGTCGGACTCCACCGGCCGGTTCCGGTTCGGTCCCCTGCCCGAGGGCGAGTACCTCGTCGCCGGGGTGGTCGACCAGAACGGCAACAACCGGCTCGATCGGCGCGAATCGTTCGACACGGTGCGCCTCGGCACCACCCGCGACACCACCGGTGAGATCTGGGCGTTCCGCCACGACACCGTCGCGGCCCGCCTCCAGACCGTCGCCTCGAACGACTCGATGTCGGTGTCGGTCACCTTCAATCAGCAGCTCGACCCGTACCAGACCGTTCCGGCCGATTCCGTCCGGGTCCGGATGCTTCCGGATTCCACCGATCTCGAGGTCGACACGGTCGTGACGGCGGCCATGTACGACAGCCTGTTCCGGAAACCGCCGGTCGACACCACGCTGACCGACAGCGCCCGGGTGGCCCGCGCCCGAGCGGACAGCGTCCGCAAGGCCACCGCCGATTCCGTCGCCCGCGCCGACTCGATTCGGACCGCGCGCGAGGCCGCCCGCCGGCGGCGCCCGGGCGAAGCACCCCGCCCCGTCGACGAAGGCCCCCTGAAGACCAAGCCGGCCCTGTTCGACAAGCTCGTCATTCGGGTCGGCACGGCGCTCAAACCGGGCGCCCGGTACATCGTCGAGATGTCGGGGGTCCGGAGCGTGAGCGGCATCAGGGGACGGGCGGTACTCGGCTTCCAGGTCCCGGAACTCAAGCCCCCGCCCACCGACACGGCCAAGGCGCGCGCCGATTCGGCCAAGGCCCGGGCGGATTCCGCGGCCGGCCGGCGCGACACGACTGGCGCTCGGCCCGACACGGCTCGGGCCCGCCCCGACACGGCTCGCGCCCGCCCCGATTCCGCCGCCAACCGGCCGGCCTCGGCCCCCGCGCGCCCCACCGCGGCGACTCGCCTCGCCTCGGCCGCCCGACCCCGGGGCCGCCGGCGCCGATGACCGACCCCCGCCGGCGACTGCCGTCCGTCGACGCGCTGCTCAAGACGCCGGCGGTCGTCCGGCTCCTCG
The DNA here is from genome assembly GCA_016794825.1 of Gemmatimonadota bacterium. Taxonomy (GTDB): domain Bacteria; phylum Gemmatimonadota; class Gemmatimonadetes; order Gemmatimonadales; family GWC2-71-9; genus SHZU01. Next base: position 10,426 of record JAEUJH010000535.1, on the reverse strand, counting down.
AGACGCAACCCCGCAACCTCGTCGTCGCCGCCGTCCGCGACGCCCTTGCCGCCGCCCGCTCGGGCCAGGCGAGCGAGCCGTTCGACTGGGACGGCGAGATCTCCGAGCGCGTGGCCAGCCGGGCGGCCTCGTCGCTGAGCCCGGTCCTGAACGCCACCGGGGTCGTGCTCCACACCAATCTCGGCCGGGCGCCGCTGGCCGCGGCGGCCCTCGACGCGGTGGTGGCCATCGGGCGCGGGTACAGCAACCTCGAGCTGGACGTGGCCACCGGCGCCCGCGGCAGCCGCCTCGACCACTGCGCCGCCGTCCTCGCGGAAATCACCGGCGCCGAAACCGGCTTTGCCGTCAACAACGCCGCGGGCGCCCTCGTGCTGGCGCTCAATGGCCTGGCGGCGGGCCGCGAAGTGGTCATTTCCCGAGGCGAGTTGATCGAGATCGGTGGTTCGTTCCGGATTCCGGACATCCTGGTCAAGAGCGGGGCCGAACTCCGCGAGGTCGGCACGACCAACCGAACCCACCTGGCCGACTACGAGCGCGCCCTCTCGGATCGGACCGGCGCCATTCTCGTCGTCCACCGGTCGAATTTCTCGATGGCCGGGTTCGTGAGTTCGCCCCCGGTGGCTGAGTTGGGCCGGTTGGCCGCCGCGCGCGGGGTGCCGCTGATCCACGACGTCGGGAGCGGACTCCTGGTCGACCTCGCGGACTTCGGCCTCCAGGGCGAGCCGCTGGTGCCGGCGGCGACGGCCACCGCCGATCTGGTGATCTTCAGCGGCGACAAACTCCTCGGCGGTCCGCAGGCCGGGTGCATCGTCGGCCGGCGGCGTTGGGTAGCGCCGCTGACCCGGAATCCGTTTGCCCGCGCCCTCCGCACCGACAAGCTGACGCTCGCGGCGCTCGAGGCCACCCTCGCTCTCTATCGCGACCGCGCCACCGCCCTCCGGGACATTCCGGTGCTCCGGATGCTCACGACCGACGAAGCCACCTTGCGGCAACGAGCGGAGCGGCTGGCCGCGGGGCTCCCCTCGGGCGCCGCGGACCTGCAGCCTGGCTCGTCGGCGGTGGGTGGCGGTTCGTTTCCGGATGCCGCCCTGCCGACGACCGTCGTGGCCGTGGACCCCGGGCCCCGCGGCGCCGCGGCCCTGGCGCTGACCCTGCGCCTCGGCACGCCCGCCATCCTGACCCGGGTCGAGTCAGGTCGGGTGATCCTCGACCCTCGGACCCTCGATCCGGCCGAGATCGATCTCGTCGCCGGCGCGGTGACGGCTGCCCTCCGGGCGGAATGAAACGCCCCGCCGCCTTCCTCGACCGCGACGGCACCATCGTCACCGACTCGGGGTTCCTGCGCGACCCCGACGCCATCGAGATGATCCCCGGCGCCCCTGAGGCACTGATCCGACTCCGGTCGGCCGGATTCCTGATCATCCTGGTCACCAATCAGAGCGGCATTGCCCGCGGCATCTTCGACTGGAACGCCTATCGGGCCGTCGCCGCGGCCATCGAGCGCCGCCTCGACCAGGCGGGCGCCCGGATCGACGCCACCTATGTCTGCCCCCATCACCCCTCGGTGAGCGGGCCTTGCGACTGCCGGAAACCCGGCCTGGCCAGCTACCAGGACGCCGCCCGCCGATTCGATCTCGATCTATCCCGGTCAGTCTGGATCGGCGACCGGCCCACCGACCTCGAGCCGGCCCGGGCGCTGGGAGGCCGGGCGGTGCTGGTCGAGACCGGCGAGGGGCACCGCCATCGCGATGAGGTCCGAGCGGCCGGGTTCCCGGTTGCCGCCGATCTTGGAGCGGCGGTAGCCCTGCTCCTCGACGATCGCGGATTATATTGACGGGCTATGCCGATGCGGGTCGCGGTCTGTGTCTCCGGACGGGGCAGTAACCTCGAGGCGTTGCTTCGATCGCTGGGCCCCGACGATCGGGCCCGGATCGCGCTCGTCATCAGCAACCGCGCCGAAGCCGGCGGCCTCGAGATCGCTCGGCGACACGGGGTGGCCACCGCGGTCCTCGGCAACGCGGCCACCGGCGACGAGTGGCTCCAGGTGCTCGACGCCAACGCCGTCGATTTCATCGTGCTGGCCGGGTTCCTCCGGAAAGTGCCGGCCGAGGTCACGGCCCGCTTCCAGGATCGGATGATCAACATCCACCCGGCCCTGCTGCCGGACCACGGCGGCCCCGGGATGTACGGCCTGAACGTCCATCGGGCCGTCATCGCCCGCGGCGACCGGGAGTCCGGCGCCACCGTCCACGGCGTGACGGAGCGTTACGACGAAGGTCCCATCCTGGGACAGGCCCGAGTGCCCGTCCTTCCGGACGATACCCCGGAATCGCTGGCCGCCCGGGTCCTCGCGGTCGAGCACCGCCTGCTCCCGGCGGCGGTCCGCGCGGCGGCCCGGACGGGACGAGCCGTACCTTTCACCCTGAACGACTGACGAACCATGAAACGCGCCCTCATTTCGGTCAGCGACAAGCGTGGGATCGTGGAACTCTGCGCTGGCCTGGTCGACCTTGGCTTCGAATTGGTTTCGACCGGCGGCACGGCCCAGACCATCCGGAAGGCCGGGCTTCCGGTCACCCTGGTCGAAGAGGTGACCGGCTTCCCCGAGATTCTCGACGGCCGGGTCAAGACCCTCCACCCGAAGGTCCACGCCGGCCTGCTGGCCCGGCCCGACATCGAGCAGCATCGGCTCGCGCTCGAGGCCCACGGCATCGCCCGGTTCCACCTGGTGGCGGTGAACCTCTATCCGTTCCAGTCGACGATCGCGCAGCCGAACGTCACCTACGAGGACGCGATCGAGAACATCGACGTGGGCGGCCCGTCGATGCTCCGGGCGGCGGCCAAGAACCACCAGTTCGTGCTGCCGGTGGTCGATCCGACCGACTATCCGAAGGTCCTCGAGTTGCTCCGCGACGGCGAGATCGGCGAGGACGTCCGCCGGGCGTTCGCGGCCAAGGTCTTCTCCCACACGGCGGACTACGACAACGCCATCGCCGGCTATCTCACCGTCGGCGATCACGGACTCCCGCCCCGGCTCAACCTCTCGGTCGAGCAGCTCCTGCCCCTCCGGTACGGTGAGAACCCGGAGCAGCGGGCGGCGCTCTACGCCTCCGAGGAGCCGCGCGGCATCCGCGACCTCAAGCAGCGCCAGGGCAAGGAACTCTCCTTCAACAATCTCCTCGACATCGACGCCGCCACCTCGGCCGTGGCGGTGTGGAAGAACCGACCGGCCTGCTGCATCGTCAAGCACACGACGCCCTGCGGCATCGCCGTCGGGCGGACCGCGCTCGACGCGCTCGAGAAAGCCCGGGCCACCGACCCGCTCTCCGCCTTCGGCGGCGTCGTCGCCTGCAACACGGTCATCGACCGGACCGTGGCCGAGAACCTCCGGGACCTCTTCTTCGAGGTGATCGTGGCGCCCTCGGTGCACGACGAGGCGCTGGCCATCTTCGCCGAGAAGAAGAACCTCCGGGTGGTCGAGCTCCCGATCGGCGACGCGCCGGGCCTCGACTGGAAGCGGGTCCGCGGCGGCTTCCTGGTCCAGGATCGGTTCCGGTTCGACCCGAGCGAAGCCGGGTGGACCGTGCCGACCGGGCGGAAGCCCACGGTGGACGAGCAGAACGAGCTCCGGTTTGCGTGGAGCGCGGTGGCCACGGTCAAGTCGAACGCCATTCTGCTGGCCCGGCACGAGCAGGCGATCGGGATCGGAGCCGGCCAGATGAGCCGGGTCGACGCGGTGTTCATGGCCATCCACAAGGCCCGGCAGCAACTCCACGCCACCCAGGGCGCGGTGCTCGCCTCCGACGGGTTCTTCCCCTTCCCCGACGCCGTGGAAGAGGCCGCCAAGGCCGGCATCACCGCGATCATCCAGCCGGGCGGGTCGGTGCGCGACGCCGAGGTCATCGCCGCCTGCAACCGGCTCGACATCACGATGGTCACCACCGGCAAGCGGATGTTCCGGCACTAACATGACCAATCGAGAGAAGCCCCCGTATCTCTGGGCCGCCGGCACCGCGGTCGTCGTCTTCGCGATCTACCTCGCGACCCTGGCGCCCACCACGGCGTTCTGGGACACGTCCGAGTACATCGCCGCCGCCAAGGTGCTCGGCATTCCGCACCCGCCGGGCAATCCGCTCTTCGTGCTGATGGCCCACGTCTTCGGGCTCCTCCCGTTTGCCGACACCTACGCCGAGCGGATCAACCTGTTCGCCGCCGTCACCAGCGCCGCGTCGGCTGGCTTCTGGTTCCTCGTGTCGGAACGCTGGCTCCGCCAGGTGGTCCCGGCCACGCTGCCCCGCCTGGTGGCATCGTTTGCTGGCGTGCTGGTGGGGGCCACGATGTGGACGGTCTGGAATCAGTCCACGGTCAACGAGAAGGTCTACACCGTCTCGATGTTCTTCATGGCGCTCGTCACCTGGCTCGCGGTCCACTGGGGCGACGACGAACCCGGATCGCATCGCGACCGCTGGCTGGTGCTGATCGCCTTCCTCCTGGCGCTCACCTCCACCAACCACATGATGGGGGTCCTCGCCGCGCCGGCCGTCATCGTGTACGTGCTCTGGACCGACTGGCGCGTCCTGACCCGGCCCTGGGTCCTGGCCGCCATCGTCGTCGCGGTGATCATCGGACTGACGCCCAACTACGTCTTCCTCCCGATCCGGGCCGCGCAGCTGCCGCCCATCAACGAGGGCGAACCGGTCGGGCTCAACGCCGTCTGCGCGCTCACGGCCGGGCTGGCCAACTGCAGTCAGGCGCTGTCCGACGTCATCAACCGGGTCCAGTATGGCAAGGGGTCGGTCTTCGACCGGCAGGCCGATCTGGTGGCCCAGTTCGCGATGTACTGGCAGTACTTCTCCTGGCAGTTTGCCCGCGACTGGGGCGGCCTGGCCCGGGTCGCCACCGCGCTCTTTACCGTGCTCGGCCTGGCCGGGCTCTGGCAGATGATCCGAAAGGATCGGCGGGCCGGCCTGGCGGCCGGGGCCATGCTGTTCACCCTGACGTTCGCGCTGATCTTCTACCTCAACTTCAAGTACGGGTATTCCATCTACCCGGAGCGGACCGACATCACCTCGGAAATGCGGGAGGTCCGCGAGCGCGACTACTTCTTCGTCTGCTCGTTCGCCTTCTTCGGCACCCTGGTGGCTGCCGGGATCGGCACGGCCATGAGTTCGGTGGCCGAGTTCTTCCAGGGTCGTCTGGGCGAGCGGGAACGGTGGTTTGCCGCCCTGCCCGTTGGCCTGCTGGCCCTGATCCCGCTCCTCGGCAACCGGGTCACCGCCACCCGCGACCACGAGTACGCCGCCCGCGACTTTGCCCGCGACCTCCTCGAATCGGTGGAGCCCTACGGGATCCTGATCACCGCCGGCGACAACGACACCTTCCCGCTCTGGTACGCCCAGGAAGTGGAAGGCATCCGCCCCGACGTGACGATCGCCAACATGTCGCTCATGAACACCGAGTGGCATCTGAAACAGCTCGGTCGCCGGGTCACGCCGCCGTTCGATCCGTCCAAGTCGTTGGACCTCTGGAAGTCCGGCCTCGATCGGCCCGACGTGCCCCTGGCCGACTCGGCGGCGCCCGGCCCTCGCGATTGGGTCCGGCCCGAGGGCTCGGTGTTCTCGCTCACCGAGCGCGAACTCGACAGCCTGCCGGAGTACACCCGTCCGCCGACCGGCCCGCTCACGTTCGGCAACGTGACGCTGGACTTTTCCCGGACCCAGATTCTCGACCGCAAGGACCTCGCGACCATCTTCCTGATCCGCGACAACCTCGGCAAGCGGCCGATCTACTTCAGCTGGAGCGCCGGCTCCTTCCCCGATCAGACCTTCGGGCTGACCCCGTACCTCGTCACCCAGGGGTTCGTCCGGAAGCTCTACCCCGCCGCGGTCGACCCCAAGCCGCCGGTGGTGATGAGCGCCGGCATGGGCTGGATGGACCTCGAACGGACCAAGTCGCTGCTCTGGAACGGGTACCGCTGGGAAAGCGCCGCCCGGCCCCGGCCCCGGGGCTGGACCGACGAGCCCTCCCAGTCGATCCTGGAGCTGTACGGCGTGATCTACGCGGGGGTGGGGGCCACCCTCCGCCAGGAAGGCGACACGGTCCTGGCGGCCCGGGCCGACTCGATCGCCAACGCGGTGTCGCAGAGCCTGCGACCCCGGAACCGCTGACCCCGATCCGGGGCGGGCGCCTGGGCCCGCCCCCTCGCTCCAAACCCAGGCGCGGTGGCAGAGTGGTTTAATGCACCGGTCTTGAAAACCGGCGAACCCGAAAGGGTTCCGTGAGTTCGAATCTCACCCGCGCCGTCCCCCGCCCCACCGCCGACCGAATCTCGTTCTAAGGTCCCAAACGGCCCTGCCGATACTCGCCGCCATGAGCATGGCCGACATCTTCATTGCCCGCCAGCCGATCTTCGATCGGCAGGAACTGGTCTCCGGCTACGAGATCCTCTTCCGATCCGGACCGGAAAACCGGTTCGAAGCCCGCGATGTCGATCTCGCGGCTCACCAGGGCCTGGAGCGGACCGTCATGAGCTTCGGGTTCGACGACCTCACCAACGGCAAGCTCGCCTTCGTCAATCTGTCGCGGCGGGTCCTGCTCACCGAACTGTACGCCCTCCTCCCGCCCAATCGGTCGGTGGTCGAACTGCTCGAGACGATCGAGCCCGACGCCGAGGTCATCGCGGCGTGCCAACGCCTCAAGGGCCAGGGCTACCGGCTCGCGCTCGACGACTTCACCTATCGCCCGGGGTTCGACCCGCTCCTCGAGCTCGCCGACATCGTCAAGATCGACTTCCGCGACCCGGCCGCCCGGACCGCCGAGGCCATCGAACGAGCCGGACGCCACGGGGCCTCGCTCCTGGCCGAAAAGATCGAAACCCAGGACGAACGGCTCGAGGCCGAGCAGGCCGGGTTCGAGTTGTTCCAGGGGTATTACTACTGCCGGCCCGAAATGCTGAAGAACCGCGCCCCCAGCCCGACCAAGACCAACTACCTCCGGCTGCTGCGCGAGGTGGGGCAACAGGAAGTCGAGTTCGAGCGGGTGGAGGCCATCATCCGCCAGGAGCTGGCCTTTTCCGTCCGCCTGCTCCGCTACCTCAACTCGGCCGGCTTCGGGTGGCGCTACCAGGTCGACACCCTCAACCACGCCCTCCGGTTGCTGGGCGTCAAACAGCTCCGCAAGTGGGTGTCCGCCGTGGCCACGGTTGGATTGGCCGAGGGCAAGCCCGAGGAACTGGTCACCACGGCGCTGTTCCGGGCCCGGCTGGCCGAACTGCTGGCCGACCCGGTGGGGCTGACCCAGGCCGACCTGCAGCTCTTCTTCGGCGGCCTTTTGTCGGTCATGGATGCGGTGATGGACCAGCCGCTGGAGCAGGTCGTCGGCTCGATGGGGGTCTCGCCCGAACTCGCGGCCGGCGTGCTCCGGCGGGAACCGCCGTTCGGCCCGGTCCTCGACCTGGTGGTGGCGCAGGAGCGCGGCGACTTCTCCCAGATGGAGTCACTGGCCGGCCGGCTGGGTGCCCAACCCGATCGGGTTCAGGAAGCCTATCGCTCGGCCGCCAACTGGGCTTCGGCCCTGGCGGCGGCCGCGTAGCGCGTCGGAACCCCTGGCGCTGGAGCGGCGCCTAGAACGGCCGCTCCAGCGACTGGCTCTGCGGAGTCATCAGCTCGGCGCCATTCTCCGTGATGACCATGTCGTCCTCGAGCCGGATCCCGAACTCGCCGGGCAGGTAGATCCCGGGCTCGTCACTGAACGTCATCCCCGGTTCGAGTCGGAGCGGGTTGTCCTTGACCAGATAGGGCCACTCGTGCCCGTCCATGCCCATTCCGTGCCCCACCCGGTGCGTGAAGTACCGATAGCCCGGGCCGTACCCGGCCGCCTCGATGACCCGGCGGGCCGCCGCGTCGACCGATCCGGCCGTGACGCCGGGGCGAGCCGCCGCCAGCGCCGCGGACTGGGCGGCCAGTTCGATCTCGAAGACCCGCCGCATCTTGTCGGTCGGACGGCCGAGCACGAACGTCCGCGAAATGTCGGATTGATACCCGCCCACCGAGCAGCCCCCGTCGATCAACAGGATGCTGCCCTCCCGGATCGTCTGAGGAGTCACCGAGCCGTGGGGCAGCGCCGAGTACGCCCCGACCTGAACCCCCGCTCCGCCTGAAAAGCCCTGGCGCTCGTGCGCCAGGCGGACCAGGCCGGCAAAGTCACCCTGAGTCATCCCGTCCTTGAGCGACCGATACGCGGCCTCATAGGCGCGGAGGGTCACCTGCGAGGCCAGCCGCATCAGCGCCAGTTCGGCCGGCGACTTGGTCATCCGGCAACCCGCGCTGACCGGCGTGGCGCTCGCGAACCGGGCCGCCGGGAGCGCGGCGGCAATCCCGTCGCTGAAGACGAACCGGACCGTCTCCTCGAACCCGATCGTGGCCGTCGCGAGTCCCCGCGCCTTGAGCGCGCGCGCCGTCAGCTCGTAGGGGCTCTCGTGCTCCTCCCAGGTCAGGACCTCGGTCGCGCCGCCTAACGGTCCGGTCGCCGCCTGTTCCATGGCCCGGTCGCGCTCGAAGGCCGGGCAGACGATCATCGGGGCCCCGCTGGCCGGCACGATCACCGCCAGCAACCGCTCGCTCAGCCCCCACTCGATATTGGCGAAGTACCGGAGCGAGGTCCCGCCGGTCAGGATCATCGCGCCCATCCCCTGGACCGTCAGCAGCCGGCGGGCCTTCTCGAGGCGGGCCAACCGCTCGTCGCCGCCGATCGGCACCATCTGGTCCCGAACCGACCGGAGCGCCGCAATGGCGGGAGGGAGCGGATTGGGGGTCTGAGCCGGCCCCGGCACCCGCTCCAGCTCGGGCGACCACCCGGTCCCGAGCCCAAACCCGGCCGAGACCCCGGCCAGGGATCCAAGAAATCGACGGCGATTGGTCATCGCGATGTCCCTGCGAGGGTTGACAGATCCCGAACTGTACCGGAAAATGGCACATAGTTCGCTTCTTCGACAGTCGAATTCTTCGACGGTGGACCGGTGCAAACCTTGTCGCGGGTACTCGACAATCGTCGCATGTTCGCGCTCCCTCGGCGCTGGTTGTCCCTGGCGGTGGTGGCCGTGGGCGGGTGTTCGTCGCTCGCGCCGTCCGAGCCGGACCTGCCCGTCGGGGCCATCCGCCTCGAGGCCGGGGCCGAGTATCGGGCCTGGTTTTCACGGACCCAGGCGTGCAGCGGTCTGGTCGGCCAATACGATGAGATTCAATGGTTTGTGGTTCCGAACGTCGAGACGTTCGCGACCGCGGCCGGCCCCAAGGTCGGGATGTGGGAGAAGTCCGGCCGGGTGGCTCGGATCATCCTGGCCGGTCGGTACACCGGCCACGAGATGGTGGTCCGGCACGAGATGTTGCACCATCTCCTCGACCGTGAAGGTCACCCCTCCCAGTACTTCGTCGACCGGTGCCAGTTGACCTGGGAAACGTGGCAATCGGCCGCGGCCGACCACTAATCGGCCATGCCGGACCGCGGGGTCGGAGCCACAGTGTGGCGCCGGCCCCGCGGAGGTTCAGGGCTTCACGATTCCCACCATCCGAACCACCTCGAAGTCGCTGCCTCGAAGTTGCTTGAGGGTGTTGAGCTCGGAGTCGTTCCACCGCGCATCCGCCACCCCGCTCGCGTACCAGTCGCTCCCGTTGTCCGCCACGATCATCCCGTACTTCTTGAGCGCCCGCAGGATCACCTGAACCCGGGCCGGGTATCCGGAGATGTTGAACGAGGCCTTGAGGCGGACCCGCATCCCCATGGGCGGCCGCGACGACGAGGTGTCGCTGCTGGCCCAGTGGCGGGCCGGGGGGATGTAGGCGCGGCGGGATCGGCTCACCGTGAACCGGATCGCGTGGGTGATCTCGCCGGCCGCCACTTCGTCGTAGCGCACCAGGCCGGGCAGGATCGGGAGCCCCGCCGCGTCGGCCGAGGTCCAACCGGCCGGGCGGAGCGCGTTGGAATTCAGATCGAACACCGCGCCGGAGCCGGCATGCCAGGAGCCGTTGGCCTGCGGATAGGCGGCAAACAGCTCGTAGAGCTTCCAGTTGTCGCGGTCGACGATCAGGACGTGGCGGTCGCCGCTGGACGACGCCCCGCCTTCGATCGGGGCGTTAGGCGGGATCGGATAGGGGCCCGGGTCGCTCTCGTCGAAGTAGTCGAACGTCACCGGAACCCGGGTCTGGTTGCCGGCCACGACGATGTACGGGATGCCGAACGGTCCGCCGTTCCAGTTGGCCCCGAAATCCGGGTGGAACGCCTTGGTGGCGCCGATCGAGGCGATGATGGTCGCCGAGTTGGGGTCCACCTGGGCGGTGTCGACCGGCTGGTTCCAGGGATTGTCGGCCGGAAAGAGGGACCGCGGGTACAGGTCCGCGTTGACCCCGAGCGGCCCCCCGGGCGGCGGGGG
>JAEUJH010000516.1 GCA_016794825.1 Gemmatimonadota bacterium | reverse complement strand
GGAATCCGGACGAGCGGCGCCCGAAGCAGGCCGGCCAGCGCCTCGGCCGTTTCGATCGGGATCGGATCGTCCTCGCCGTGAACGACGAGTGCCGGCACCGACAGCCGCGCCACCTCGGCCCGGAAATCGAAATCGCCGAGGCTGTCCCAGACGGCCTGCTGGGTGCGGCCGGTGATCCGGAACGGGGTCAGGTTCCGGGCCAGCGCGGGATCGTGGAAGTATCCGGCCACCGAGAACTCGAACATCCGCTGGCGATACCCGGCGGCATCGAGTTCCCGGAGTCCGCCGGCCTGGACCTGCTGTCGCGCGGCCACGATGTCGGGCGCGGCGTTGCGGGCCGCGAGCCGCCGCTCGTATTCCTCTCGCGCGCCGCGCCACACCGGAGCGGGCGAGACCAGCGCCAGCGAGTGGACCCGATCGGGATGGGCGATGGCGTAGAGTACGGCCAGGAGCCCGCCCCACGAGTACCCGGCCAGCGAGAGCCGCTCGTACCCCCAGAGTTGGCGGAGCGCCTCGAGATCCGCCACCTGCTCGGGCCAGCCGACCGGAACTTCGCGGTCAACCGGCGAACGTCCGCCGCCCCGCTGATCGTAGTAGATCAACGTCCGGCCCGTGGCCAGTCGGTCGAACCCGGGGAGCAGATAGTCGTGGTGCGCGCCCGGACCCCCGTGGAGGACCACGGTGGCGGGGCCGGCGCCGACCCGCCGCTCGAAGAGGGTCACGCCGCGGACGTCGCGCGTCGTCGTCGCTTCAACCATGACGGGACAGCAGCTCCCGAACCGTGTTCGCGTGTATCGTCACCAGATCCTCGAGCCGGGTTGCGTACCCGCCGCCCAACACCATCGCCACCGGAATCCGCCGCCGGGCGCAGGCGTCGAACACTCTCGCGTCGCGGGCGGCCAGCCCCTCGATCGACAGACCGAGGCGGCCCAACCGGTCGCCATGATAGGGGTCGGCGCCCGCAATGTACACCGCCAGATCGGGCTCGGCCTCCTCCAGGACCGGATCGAGATGCCGATCGAGCCGGTCGAGATACTCCGCGTCGGCGCAGCCATCGGGCAGCTCCACGTCGAGCCGGCTTCGCTCCTTGCGGAAGGGGTAGTTCCGTGCCCCATGCACCGAAAAGGTGAACACGTCGGGATCGCCGTCGAAGATCCGGGCCGTGCCGTTGCCCTGGTGGACATCGAGGTCGATGACCACCGCCCGGCGGATCCGTCCGTCGCGCTCGAGGACACGAATCGCCACCGCCACGTCGTTGAAGACGCAGTAGCCTTCGCCGTGATCGGGAAACGCGTGGTGAGTCCCGCCCGCCAGGTTGATCCCGGCCCCGCGGTCGAGCGCGTCGCGACAGGCTTCGAGGGTGCCTTGGACGGTCCGGAACGATCGTTCCGGCAGCAGCGGACTCCAGGGAAAGCCGAGCCGCCGGAGTTCGGCCTCGGTCAGGGTGCCGTCGGCGACGGCATCGATGTAGCGGGCCCCATGCACCAGCGCCAGCTGATCGCGGCCAATGCGCTCGGGTTCGTGGATGGCGGATTCGGGAAGCACCCCGGCCGCGACGATCCCCTCGCGGACCATCCGGTATTTCCCCATCGGAAACCGGTGGCCGTCCGGGAGCGGCACCGACCAGCGGGCGGTGGACCAGGCTCGCAGGTTAGACCAGGACGGCCAGCGCGTCGGCGACCTTCTTCGTCTCCGCGTGCTCGGCGGGGGTGAAAGGATCGGGCACGTCGCTGTCGACGTCGATCTGGCCGAGAATGACGGCGCCCCGCCGGATCAGCACCACCAGTTCCGATCGAGTCTCGAGGTTGCACGCCAGGTAGTTGCCGACGGCGCGGACGTCGCCCACGACCTGATCCTGGCCGGTGGCGACGGCGGTGCCGCAGACGCCCTTACCGACCGGGATGCGGGTGTGATCGGTGACCCGGCCGGCAAAGGCCTCGAGTTCGAGATCGTTTCCGTGGAGCATATACAGGTAGACCGAGGTGTAGGGCGGTCCGGCGGCCCGGATCCGATCCGCGGCCAACTGCAGCAAGCCCTGACGCCCGACGTCGCGGGCAAAGGCGCCCCGCAGCGCCGCCACGATCCGGTCACCATCGAGGATCGGCATGATTCACCCGCCCCGGCGGCCAAGGACGACCGACACCGAGTCGGTCGCGGTCCCCCGGCGATAGGTAACCATCACGGTATCGCCCGGGCGGTGGGCCCGCAGCGCATCC
>JAEUJH010000450.1 GCA_016794825.1 Gemmatimonadota bacterium | reverse complement strand
CGACATTCCGGTCCTGCGGGACTTTGCCCGCGGGATTGCCGGACCGTTCGCGGCCGCTCGGCTCACGCCCTTCGTGTCATGGTATCGGGAGGCCACCCGCCTCGGCCGACTGGTCCGCGGGGTGTTCGAGGATACGCCGAGTTACCGCGCCCTGGTTCGAGACCTGCAAGTGGGGCACCGCGAGACCGGGCTGCTTGGCGAACGACACCAGCCCGGATCGCTGATCATCGAACCCGCCTCGGGGCATTTCGACCTGGAAGGCGCGGCGCTGGTGGCCCGTCACCTCGACCCCCTGGTTCGATCCCTTCGGGAAGCCCCGAGCCGCCCGGTTGTCAGCGGGTAGGCGCCGGGGACTCCGTCGCGCACCACTCGATCCTGGGCCCGTACGCGGCCGACCCGGCCGCGGGTCCGCCGATTGCTACCGCTCGGTGCAGGTCGTTGCCCCGGCCGGGACCTCGCCGCGAACCGCCGGCAGCACGTCGTTGACCAGTGCCACGACCGAGAGACCCGGCTGCTCGATGTTGAGGGCGTGCGCCGCGTGGGGGAATTCCACCCACTTCTTATAGGGCGCGCACACCTTGGCGAAGTACTGCCGCGCCAGGTCGACGTCCGTCTGCCGGTCGTGGCTTCCCTGCATGACGATCAACGGAACCGCGAAGCGCGTCCCGACGTCCCTCTCCGCGTCCCACGGCAGCACCGGCGTCATCGCCTCCTGGTATCGCGCCATGGCCGCGGCCGGGTCGGAAGGGGCCCGGGACGCGGTGTACTGGTCGGCCGGGAAGTCGGGCGACACGAACTCGAGCGCGTCCAGCCGGCGGGACCACGAATCGCCGGGGCCGCGGATGTTGTGCCAGGTGTTCGAGTCCGGGAACGCGAGGCCGAACCGCCGGGTCCAGGCAAACAGGGACTTGGTGTCGCTGGCCGGCGGGAGGGGACCGACCTCCCGCAATCGCTTCGCTTCCGCCGCGTTGCCGGTCCGCTCCGCCTCGGCCAGAACGGTCCGGTAGAGGATCCGAGGGCTCTCCAGCCAGTTGGCCGCCAGGCCCTGGGTCACCACCGCGTGGAGCAGCTCGGGCCGTCGGCGCGCGATCTCGAGCGCCATGACCGTGCCCCACGACTGCCCCACGAGCACGATCTTTCGCTGCCCGAATTCGGTCCGGAGTCGTTCGATCAGTTCGATCGCGTCGGCGATGACCTGCTCCTTGCCGAGCGTTCCCGCCAGCTTGGCCGCCTCCTCCGGCGACCCCGACGAGCGGCCGAATCCGCGCTGGTCCCAGTGCACCACCAGGAAGAAATCCTCCCACGGCCGCTGGTAGGCGTAGGCGATCGACGAAATCGGCGAGCCCGGACCGCCGTGGAGAAACAGGAGGATCGGCGCCTGGCGATCCTGGCCGCGCAGCATGATCCACTGCCTGGCCCCGCCGAGCATCACGTAGCGGCTCTCGTCGATTCCGTTGGGCGACACGATTCGGCCGATGTCCTTGAGCGCGGTCCGAACCTGCTCGCGCACCTCCTCGCCCGTGCGGGCAGGTGGGGGCGTCTGGGCCTCGGCCCGCTCCCGGAGTCCGAGCGTGATCGCGGCGGCCAGCACCAGAAGGAAACGGACGACGGGCCGGAAATGGTTGGGTACTGGAGATCCGGGGCTCGAGTGCGCTGACATGGTGGAGTCTCGGTGCGGAAGCTGGCGTCCGGTGCGGGGCACTGAAGCGGGCAATTTGTCACGAAGGCCGGACCCAGTCCACAGGCCCGGCCATGGGCTGCTGCAAAGGTGGATCCAGTCGCCGGGACCTGAGCGTCAGCGGGGTTCGGGGGCCGAGGCGCCGCATACCTCCCGGACACAGCCCCGCAGCCACCGGTGCGCGGGGTCCGCGTGGGTGCGCGGATGCCAGAGCATCGAGACGGTGATTTCCGGGACCGGAAAGGGCAGCGGGAAGCTCTTCATGCCGGTGCGCAGGTTGCCGGAGTGGCGCTCCGGCACCGTGGCGATCAGGTCGGTGGCTCGCGCCAGCGCGAGCGCGGCGGCGAACCCGCCGACCATGGTCGCGATCATCCGAGTGAGGCCGAGCGAGGCCAGCGCCTCGTCCACCGGCCCGCCCTCCAGGCCCCGACGCGAAACCAGGACGTGCCGACCGGCCGCGAACCGGGCGGGGGTGACGCGTCCGCGGCCGAGTCGATGCTCCTTCCGCACCACCCCGACGAGCCGGTCTCGAAACAGCGCTTGAGCCCGGAGGTCGGGACTGGTGGCCGGTCCCACCACCCCGGTTTCGAGATCGACGGACCCGTCGCGCAACGGCCCGCTGTCCCGGCTGAGTTTGGGAATGAAGCGGAGGCGTACGCCGGGGGCTTCCCTCTCCACCCGGGCAATCAGGGCGGGCCCGAAGTTCTCCACGAATCCGTCGCTCGTTCGGAGCGAAAACGTCTGGGTCAGCCGCGCGAGGTCGACCTGCGCGTCCGGCCGGAGGACGGCCGTTCCGTCCTGGACCAGCTGGCCGACCCGGCCGCGGAGTTCCCGAGCCCGAGGAGTCGGCACCAGGCCGCGGCCGGCCCGGACCAGCAGGGGGTCGCCGGTGGCGGCGCGGAGGCGCGCCAGGGCTCGGCTCATGGCGGACGGGCTGAGGCGGAGCCGGCGGGCGGCGCCGGCCACGCTGCCCTCTTCGAGGAGCGCCTCGAGGGTGACGAGGAGGTTCAGGTCGGGGCTCGCCATGCGGGAACGATAGTGACACATGGCGTCAAACGCACTAATCAAGTGCAAATCATGCGTGTACCGCCATATCACCGCGCCGGCTAAATACCCTCGGGTTCGATGGAGACCATTCAACCGGGGGGCGCCGATGGCTGGGTCGGTAACGATGGATGCGGGCACCGGGATCCCGAGCGTCAGCCGGGCGGGAGTATCGCCTCGGGGCGCTTTGGCCGGCCTTTCGCTGTCGGGCCTCCTGGCGTCGCTCGGCACCAGCATCGCCAGCGGGGCCCTCCCGAACCTGGCGGATGCCTTCGCGGCGCCGTTCCAGCAGGTCCAGTGGGTCGTCATCGCCTTTCTGCTGGCGGTTACCTCCCTGATGGTGGGCGTCGGCCGACTCGGTGATCTGACCGGGCGGCGGCGGTTGCTCCTGGCGGGCATCGGTCTCTTCACCGCGGCCGCGGCCGCGAGTGCCATGGCACCGGCGCTTCCGGTGCTGATCGGGGCGCGAGCGGTCCAGGGCCTCGGCGCGGCCGTCATGATGGCGTTGACCACGGCGTTCGTCGCCGACACGGTCTCCCCGAGCCAGACCGGCCGAGCCCTTGGCCTGCTGGGCACCACGTCGGCCATCGGGACGGCGCTCGGTCCGTCGCTGGGCGGTGGTCTGATCGCGTTCTTCGGCTGGCGGGCCATCTTCCTCGTTCAGGTGCCGGTCGGTCTCCTGGCGCTGTATCTGATCCATCGGTTCTTGCCCGCGGACCGGCAGCGTTCGGCCGCCAGGAGCGTCGGCTTCGACGGGTTCGGGATGGGGTTGCTGGCGGCTTCGCTGGGGGCCTACGCACTGGCGATGACCGTTGGCCTGGCGCACGGGGCGGGGTCCGTCACGCTCCTCCTGTTGGTGGCGGTGACGGGTCTGGGCCTGTTCCGC
>JAEUJH010000431.1 GCA_016794825.1 Gemmatimonadota bacterium | reverse complement strand
GCTCGAGCCCTTTTCGAACGGCGTAGCTCTCGACCTGATCCCGCCCGATCTTGCCGACGCCGAAGTACTGCGCCTCCGGCCGCCAGAAGTAGTAGCCGCTGACCGACGCGGTGGGCGTCATCGCATAGCTCTCCGTCAGCGCGATCCCCGCCCGCTCGGTGGCGCCGAGGAGCGAGAAGAGGAAGCCCTTTTCGGTATGGTCGGGACAGGCCGGATACCCGGGCGCGGGGCGGATGCCCTGGTACTTCTCCCGGATCAGGTCGTCGTTGGAGAGCCGCTCGCCGGCGGCATAGCCCCAGAGTTCGGTCCGGACCCGCTCGTGCATCCGCTCGGCAAACGCTTCGGCCAGTCGGTCGGCCAGGGCCTTGGCCATGATGCCGTGGTAGTCGTCGTGATCGCGGTCGAACGCGGCCACCAGTTCGTCGAGCCGGCCGCCGGCGGTGACGGCAAACGTGCCGATCCAGTCCACCGGGCCGGCCTCCCGCGGGGCCACGAAGTCGGCCAGGGCCAGGTTGGGCCGGCCGCCGCTCTTCGGGTGCTGCTGTCGGAGGGTATGGATCCGGCCGAGCACCCGGGATCGCGTCGGATCGGCGTAGACCTCGATGTCGTCGCCCACCTGATTGGCCGGGAAGAAGCCCACCACGGCGCGGGCGGTGAGCAGCCGGTCGCGGACGATTCGATCGAGCAGCCGGCGCGCCTCGTCGTATACGTCGCGGGCGGCCTTGCCCACCGTCGGATCGTCGAGAATGGCGGGATAGTGTCCGGCCAGTTCCCAGGTCTGGAAGAACGGCGTCCAGTCGATTCGCTCGACCAGGTCTTCGAGCGGGTAGTCGTCGAACGCGCGGACCCCGGCAAACGTCGGGGTGGGACAGGCGCGGCTCAGATCGAGCGACAGCCGATTGGCCCGCGCGTCCTCGATGCCGATCCGCCGGTCGTCTCGCGTCTGGCCTGCCCGGGCCACGCGAATCGTTTCGTACTCCGTCTTGACCGCCGCGACGAGGTCATTCCGCAGGGTGTCGCTCACCAGGCTGCCCGCGACGCCGACCGCCCGCGAGGCGTCGAGCACATGGATGACCGGCCCGGAGTAAGCCGGTTCGATCTTGACCGCGGTATGGGCCTTGGACGTCGTGGCCCCGCCGATCAGGAGCGGCAGCGAGAATCCCTGCCGTTCCATCTCGGCCGCCACCAGGGTCATCTCCTCGAGCGACGGGGTGATCAACCCCGACAGGCCGATCAGATCGACGCCTTCGGCCCGGGCGGTGTCGAGGATCCGCGCGCACGGGACCATCACGCCGAGATCGATGACCTCGAAGTTGTTGCACTGGAGCACGACGCCCACGATGTTCTTGCCGATGTCGTGCACGTCGCCCTTGACGGTGGCCAGGAGGACCCGGCCCTTGGCGCGCTGCCCCTCGGTCTTTTCCGCTTCGATGTACGGAATCAGGCACGCCACGGCCTTCTTCATGACCCGGGCGCTCTTCACCACCTGAGGCAGGAACATCTTCCCGGCGCCGAAGAGGTCGCCGACGACGTTCATGCCGTTCATCAGCGGGCCCTCGATCACCTCGATCGGCCGCGCGGCGCGGAGCCGGGCTTCCTCGGTGTCGGCCTCGATGTAGTCGGCAATGCCCTCGACCAGCGCGTGGGCCAGGCGTTCCTCCACCGGAAGCGAGCGCCAGGTCAGGTCGGCCTGGGCCAGCTTGGCCTGGCCCTTGACCGTGTCCGCCACCGCCAGCAGCCGCTCGGTGGAATCCGGCCGGCGGTTCAGCACCACGTCCTCGATCCGCTCGAGGAGATCCTTCGGGATGTCGTCGTAGACCGGAAGCGCGCCGGCGTTGACGATCCCCATGTCCATCCCGGCGTCGATGGCGTGGTAGAGGAAGACGGCGTGGATCGCTTCCCGGATCGGATCGTTGCCGCGGAACGAGAACGAGACGTTGCTGACCCCGCCGCTCACCAGGCAGTGGGGCAGGGTGGCCTTGATCCGCCGGGTGGCTTCGATGAAGTCGACGGCGTAGTTGGCGTGCTCCTCGATCCCGGTGGCGATGGCAAAGATGTTGGGATCGAAGATGATGTCCTCGGGCGGAAAGCCGACCTTTTCCGTCAGGAGCCGGTACGCCCGGGCGCAGATCGCCACCTTGCGGTCGGCCGAGTCGGCCTGACCCTGTTCGTCGAACGCCATGACGATGACCGCGGCGCCGTATCGGCGCACCAGCGTGGCCTGGCGGAGGAACTCGGCCTCGCCCTCCTTGAGGCTGATCGAGTTGACGACGCTCTTGCCCTGGACGTTCTTGAGCCCCTCCTCGATGACGCTCCACTTCGACGAGTCGATCATCACCGGCACTTTGGCGATGCCGGGTTCCGACGCGATCAGGCGGAGGAACTTCCGCATGGCCGCCACCGAATCGAGCATCCCCTCGTCCATGTTGACGTCGATGACCTGAGCGCCGTTCTCCACCTGCTGTCGGGCGATCTCGAGCCCCGCGTCGTACTGCCCCTCGGCCACCAGCTTGGCGAACTTCCGCGAGCCCGTGACGTTGGTGCGCTCGCCCACGTTGACGAAGAGGGAGTCCGGGCCGATCGACACCGGCTCGAGTCCGGAGAGCCGGCACCGGGGTTCGATGGCCGGCCGCGCCCGGGGGGCAATGCCGCGCACGCCCTGGGCAATGGCGCGGATGTGATCGGGGGTGGTGCCGCAGCAGCCGCCCACCACGTTGAGGAGTCCGCTCCGGGCAAACTCGGCCAGGGTCCGGCCCATCGATTCCGGCGTGTCGTCGTACTCGCCGAATTCGTTCGGGAGGCCGGCGTTGGGATAGGCGCTGACGTAGCAGCCGGCGGCGCGCGACAGCTCCTGGACGTACGGACGGAGCTGCGGGGCGCCGAGCGCGCAGTTGAGACCGACGATCAGGGGGTCGGCGTGGGCCACGGAGTGCCAGAAGGCCTCCGTCGTCTGACCCGAGAGGGTCCGGCCGCTGGCGTCGGTGATGGTGCCGGAAATCCAGATCGGGACCCGCTCCCCGCGGGCCGCGAGGCGGTCGGTGATCG
This sequence comes from Gemmatimonadota bacterium, assembly GCA_016794825.1. Lineage (GTDB taxonomy): Bacteria > Gemmatimonadota > Gemmatimonadetes > Gemmatimonadales > GWC2-71-9 > SHZU01. The sequence continues at coordinate 8,942 of JAEUJH010000431.1, read as the reverse complement.
CGAAGATCGCCGCCTTGGCGTTGAGGGTGTCGAAGATCGTCTCGACCAGCAGGATGTCGACGCCACCGTCGAGGAGCCCGTCGACCTGGTCGGCATAGGCGGCCGCCAGCTCGTCGAAGGTCACGTTCCGGGCGGCGGGATCGTTGACGTCGGGCGACAGCGACGCGGTCCGGTTGGCCGGTCCGATCGATCCGGCCACGAATCGGAGCCGGCCGTCGGCGGTGGTCAGCTCGTCGGCCACGGCCCGGGCCAGCCGCGCCCCTTCGACGTTCAGCTCCCGCGCCAGGCTCTCCATGCCGTAATCGGCCAGGGAAATGGCGTTGGCGTTGAAGGTGTTGGTCTCGACCAGATCGGCGCCGGCTTCGAAGTATTCCCGGTGGATCCCGGCAATGACCTCCGGCTGGGTCAGCACCAGGAGGTCGTTGTTGCCCTTGAGGTCCCGGGGCCAGTCGGCAAACCGCTGCCCCCGGTACTGCGCCTCGGACAGGCGGTGCCGCTGGATCATGGTGCCGTAGGCCCCGTCGAACACCAGGATCCGCTCGGCCAGCAGGGCCGTGAGCGCGTCGATCCGGGCCTGACGGGTCGGCTGGATGGAAGATGTCACCATGAGCGATCCCTCCTTCAACGAACGTGCCCGGAGGCTAAAACGGCCCCCGGGCACGCGTTTTAGCTGGTTGTTTTACGTGGCCGCAAGCTGCGCAAATCGCCACGGACTGCCTGGTTGTCTGCTGCCCGGAAACTAGCAGGATCCGTGCCCGCGGGCCACGAGTCAGGGGACCAGGCGCCGGGGGGTCGGGGCCGAGGAGACCCGCCAGATCGGGTACTCGGAGCCCCGGCGGAGGTCCCGGTCGAGGAAGTTCCAGGTGACGAACCCATCCTCGCTCCGCGGCTCCAGGAGGTAGGCCGCCATGACGCCGAGGCGCTGATCGGTCGGCACGAAGTAGGCCCCGGCGGGCGCTTCCGCCGCCCGGCGCGTCCAGCCGCCCTCGACCCGGACCAGGCGGTGGCCCTCGAACGGATTGGGCTGGGCCACGACGCTGTCGATCCGGAACGCCTCGACCTCGCCCGACCAGGGGGCGCTCGTCCGTTCCACCCCGATGCCCTGTCGGCGGAGCAACTCGATCAGATGCGAGTGCTGGGGCGGCACCAGGTAGCCCGCCCGGATCGGTTCCCGCGCGGTGGCCGCGAACCGATCGAAGACCGGCATGCGGACCGTCCGGAACACCCCGGTTCGTCGGCGCCTGGCAAACCCGCCGCCACCCTCACCCGCCCGCTCGGTGATCTCCGCGATGACGTCCGCTTGCGTGGGCGGCGCGAACGTGGACCGGATCGTCACCGAATCGGGACGGAGCCGGGCGGAGGCGGCGTTGAGCTGCTTGATCGTGGTCCGTTCCGCCGCGGCGAACCGGAGCGCCTCGAGCACGAAGTGGTAGGTGGCGGTGATTCGGGTCGGGAAGTCGGCGTTGGAGTACGCTTCGCTCAGGATCGACATCCGGTTCCGGAATCCGCCCCAGTTGCTGGCGTAACGAAGGTGGGGCTCGAACGTCCGCCATCCCTGGACGAGAGAGTCAGGCTCCTGGTTCTCGAAGTTGCCGTACCAGAACGTCTCGTGGCGATGGTTGGCGCGCATCCGACGCCGGAGTTCCGGCAGGAACCGGTCGCGCACGAAATCGTTGGCCGGCGACCCGTTGGCGTTGAGCCCCGGCGAATAGGTCAGGACGTACCCGTGGTAGCTGCCGTTGGTGGTGTGGAGATCGAGGTAGAGATCGGGATCCCAGGCGCCGACCATGGCCAGGAGGGCCCGGGTTTCGGGGGCTTCCTGCTTGACCAGGTCCCGGTTCAGGTCGAGTCCCTGGCCGTTCTGCCGCCGGCCGACGAGGGCGGGGCCGTTCTGTCCCGGCCGGTTTCTTTCGCCCGGAGCGAAGGCCTCGTTGCCGTCGGCGTTGTAGACCGGCACCACGATGAGGATCAGACTGTCGAGCAGCGGCCGGAGCGAGCCGACGGTCAGGTCCCGCAACAGCATCAGCGAGGCTTCCTTGCCCTCGACTTCGCCCGCGTGGATGTTGGCCTGAACGTAGATGATCGGCTTCCCGGTCCGGTGAGCGTCGGCGGGATCGGTGACGAGCGGTCGGGCCGCGAGGGTATAGGGAATGGATCGGCCCTGGGCGCTGGTGCCGAGGCTGCCGATCCGGATGTCGGGCGTGATCCGGGCCAGCGAATCGAGGAACGTGACGACGTCGGCCAGCGTCGAGGTCTCGCGGGCGTCGGTGATTTCCGCCCGGGTGCGCTGCGCGGCGGCGGAACCGGCCCACATGAGGCCAAGCAGGGCGGTGGTGGCGAGCCAGGGGCGCATCGGGTCTCCAGGAAGAAGCTGCCGGACGATGTCACAGCGGTGAAACGTAGCCGTGTCGAAACAGGGACGGCGGCGCGATCGCGTTCCGGAAACGGGACGCTGTCCGTGACGGAATCGGGACGCTCGTCGACGATCTCGGGGACGCAACTCTTTCGGCCGATCCGGCATCTAATCGAACGTCGCCGCGCCGAAATCGTGTCCCATGATGTCGCCTAACAAACCCGCCTCCGCTGAACCGATCCCCTCCGCCGAGGTTCGGGCCCTCTACCGGTTCGACGGCGAAGCCGCGCTCCGGGACGAATGGCTGGGCCGGGCCATGCTGTGCGCCCATCACGCCGTGCCGCCGACCTGTTTCGGCCCGGCGTTCCTGGTCCGGACCCTCGGGCTCGACGAACTCGGCGCCGGTCGGGCCCTCGGCTGGGCGCCGATCCGGATCGCCGCCGCGCTCCGCCGGTTCGACCGGCGCTGTCGCGCCCTGCGGCTGACGCCGACCATTCCTCCCGGGCGGGATTTCGTGATCCGCTACCGCCGCCTGCTCCGCCAGATCGAGACGCTCGCCGAAGAATTCTCGGGGCCAAGCGCGGCGTCCGGCCTGGCGGCGGTGGCCCGGGCCACCGATCTGCTGATCGACCATCCGCTCGCGGGGTCGCCCGAGGCGCACCGGCTGCGGGCCTGGGTCCACCGGTTCGTGGCCGGCCGCGAAATCGTCGGGCGGGCCCGCTACCGGGTCCACACCGCCTAGCCCCCTCGATTATCGTCCCTCCGTTCCCACCGGCGACCCGTCGAGGGTCGCCGGTTTCGTGCTGTCCTCCGTCTCGAGTCCCCATGACCGCGTCTCGGTTCCAGCGTCCTCCCGTCACCCGGGCCGTCGGCCAGGTCGACGTCTACCACGGGCAACCCGTCGCCGATCCGTACCGCTGGCTCGAGGACGTCGACTCGGAGGAGACCCTGGCGTGGGTCGAGGCACAGAACCGGGTCACCCTCGACTATCTCGCCACCTTGCCCGCGCGGGACGAACTCCGGCGCCGGCTGACCGCGCTCCACGACTACGAGCGGTTCTCGGTGCCCTACTATCGCGGCGGCCGCTACTTCTTTGCCCGCAACAGCGGGCTTCAGAACCAGGCCGTGCTGTTCGTTCAGGACACCCTGACCGCGCCGGCCCGGGAACTCCTCGATCCCAATCGGCTGTCGACCGACGGGACGGTCGCGCTCACGCTGACCGAACCGAGTCCCGACGGGTCGCTGCTCCTCTACGGCACGGCGGCCAGCGGGTCCGATTGGCAGGAGTTCCGGATCCGGCGGGTCGACAGCGGGGTCGATCTCGAGGACCGACTCCAGTGGATCAAGTTTTCGGGCGGCAGCTGGACTCGCGACGGGAAGGGCTTCTTCTACGCCCGCTATCCGGAGCCCGGGCCCGGCGACGCGATGGTGGCCCAGAACCGCGACATGAAGGTGTACTACCATCGGGTGGGCACGCCCCAGAGCGCCGATCGACTGGTTCACGAGCGGCCGGATCAGCCGGATTGGGGGTTCAGCCCGGACGTGACCCACGACGGTCGCTACCTGGTGCTGACGGTCTGGGTGGGAACCGACACCCGGGTGCGGGTGCACTACCTCGATCTGGGCGACCCGGCCGCTCCCCGGATCGACGGCCCGGTCATTCGCCTGCTCGACGCGTTCGATGCCGGGTACGGGTTCATCGGCAACGAGGGATCGCGGTTCTACTTCCGAACCGATCGCGACGCGCCGCGCGGCCGGATCGTGGCCGTCGACGCGACGCCCGACGGCCCGGCGGCGCTCACGGAACTGGTTGCCGAGTCGGCCCACGCGCTCGAGACCGTCGCGCTGGTGGGCGGCCGGTTCATCGCGGGCTACCTGGCCGACGCCCAGTCGGTGGTCACCGTGTTCGATCGGTCAGGTCGACGGGTTCGGGATCTGACCCTGCCCGGCATCGGCACCGCCGCCGGGGTGAGTGGCGATCCCGACCGCTCGGAGATGTTCTATGCCTTCACGTCGTTCCTCACCCCGGGGACGATCCTCCGGCACGACGTCGAGTCGGGCGAACAGACCGTGTTCCGGGCGCCCACGCTGGCGTTCGATCCGAGCCAGTACCTGACCGAGCAGGTGTTCTTTCGCAGCAAGGACGGCACCCGGGTGCCGATGTTCATTACCCGGCGGAAGGATTGCGACCGGAACGGCTCGAATCCGACGCTGCTCCATGCCTATGGCGGCTTCAGCGCGAGTCTGACCCCGGCGTTCGCGCCCTCGATCGTGGCCTGGCTCGAGCGGGGCGGGATCTACGCGCAGCCGAACCTCCGGGGCGGCGGCGAGTACGGCGAAGACTGGCACCAGGCGGGCATGTTCGAGCGGAAGCAGAACGTGTTCGACGATGGCATTGCCGCGGCGGAGTTCCTGGGTTCGGAGCGCTACACCAGCCCGAACTGGCTGGCGATCGAGGGCGGTTCGAACGGCGGGCTTCTCGTGGGAGCGCTCATGACCCAGCGGCCCGACCTGGCCGCGGTGGCGCTGCCGGCGGTCGGGGTGATGGACATGCTGCGCTATCACCTGTTCACGATTGGATGGGCCTGGGCGTCCGAGTACGGCTCCTCCGACGATCCCCGCCATTTCCCGGTCCTGCGGGCCTACTCGCCGCTCCACAACCTGAAGTCAGGCACCGACTATCCGGCCACGCTCATCACCACGGCCGATCACGACGATCGGGTGGTGCCCGGCCATTCCTTCAAGTTCGCGGCGGCTCTGCAGGCGGCCACCAGCTGGCGCCGGCCGGCCTACATCCGGATCGAAACCAAGGCGGGCCACGGAGCGGGGAAGCCACTGGCCAAGGCCATCGACGAGCGGGCCGACGTGCTGGCGTTTGCCCTGGCCAATCTGGGGACAGGCTGACGAACCCGAACCGCCGCCCCGCCCGGCCCTCGGCGCGGGTCCGACCGGCTGGCGGGCGCTCAGCCTGGCGCGGGCCCGAGTCCGAGGGCTCGGCTGGCCGCGTCGCGGTCGACTCCGGCAATGGCCACGGTCTTCCGGCGCCCCGTGGCCCCCGAGATGATCGTGACCTGGCGACGCGGAACCCCGAGTTGTTCCGCCAGGAACCGGACGATCTCGTCGTTGGCGGCGCCGTCGACGGGGGGTGACGCGATCCGGAGCTTGAGGGCGTCGCCGTGAATGCCGGCGACCTCGGTGGTCGACGCCCGCGGCTGGATATGGAGGGTGAGTCGAATGCCGCCGCTGACCGGATCGATCGGCGGCATCAGCGGAAGATGACCCGATCGACGAACGCCTGGAGCAGCACCAGCACCAGGTAGGCCACCACCGGACTCAGGTCGAACAGCCCGACCGGCGGGACGATGCGGCGGATCGGAATGACGAGCCAGTCGGTGGCCAGTACCACGGGCCGCATCCAGCGCGCATAGGGCGAGATGCCGAGCCAGCCCGAGATGAACCGAACGAACAGCGCCAGGATGAGGAGGCTGAAGATCCAGCCGATGACGACCCTGGCCCACGTCCGGGGCGAGGCGTCGGCCAAGGCCCCGGCGGCGTAGGCCAGGTCGAATCCCCATCGCACCCCGTTGACCAGCAGCAACCCGAAGATGACCGTGATGCCCACCAGCCAGAGCGAGGCGTCCTGCGGGTTGCCGCCCCGCCGGACGATCCGGCGCTCGAGCGGCCGGAGGAACGGATCGGCCAGGCTCCGGACGGTGCGGGACCAGGCGCCGAACGGCGAGATGTGCTTGTGGCGGACCGCCCAGTGGGTCGCCGCGATGGTGGCGGCCACGCCGGCCACGCCGAGCGCGACGGCCCGGGTAGCCAGGTCGGCGACCGCCGCGACCTCGCTGAGCCGGCTCATCCGCCGGTGCAGGTCACCGATTTCGGCTGGGCTCTCCCGCACGCGATGGTCTGGTCCATGCCCGCCGCCAGCGGACCGCAGGCGGCCGTCTGGGCGGTTTCCGTCGCGGCGTCACGGGTGGGGCCGGACGCCTTGGCGCACCGCTCGCCGCCGTTGAAGGACATGCAGACCTCGCAGGTCGTACCCTGGCTCTTGAGGCTGGTGTAGGCCAGGAAGGCCACGAACCCCGCCGCGATGATCCAGAACACCGCCGTTCGACCGATTTTCATTCCGTTCACCTCGTTCCGTCACGTTGCTGGGGGCAAGAGTCCCGGTTAGGCTTGGGGCCATGTCGAGATGGCTTTCCCGGCTCGGGTCGCTGATCGCGCTGGTCGCGATCGCGCTCGCGGCGCTGCCGCGCGACGCGGAGGCCCATTGCCGGCCCGCCGCCGGCGCCGTCGGGCATGATCATCACGCGACCGCTCCCGGTCCAGCGCCGGCCGACGGGAAAAATACCGACTCGGGCCAGCAATGTCCTCACTGCCCGCCGGCCGAGTGCCGGCGGCACCTCCAGTGCGCCCCGGCGGCCGATGCCGGGGTGCCCGAGTCGGCGGCCGTTCCGCCGCCGACCGCGCCGCCGTCCGTGAAGGCCCGCACCCCGCTGGTGCCACCCACGCCGTCCCACCAGCCGCCCACCCCACCTCCTCAGGCGCTTCGCTGAGTCTCAGGGTTCGTTGGCCGTTCCAGTCCTGATCAGCTGAGGTGTCATGCATCGGTTCAACTGGCCGTGGCTCGTCGCCACGGCGTTCGCCGCGTTCGGGTCGACCGTCCCGCTCGCGGCCCAGATCGACTATCGCAATCTCGACGGCCACCGTCCGACTCGGGTCACCGACGCGTACCCGATCGAGCGGTACGCGTTCGAGCTGACGCTGCCGTACGGATTTTCCCGCGCGTCGGGGGTGAGTACCCACACCGTGTCGCCCCATCTCGAATACGGGATCGGCCGGAACCTGATGGTCGGGTTCGGCGCCGAGATCGCCGATCGGGCCGCCGAAACCACGCTCGGGGTCGGGGGGCTCTGGAACGTCCGCCGGGAAACGCCCTCCTGGCCCGGGTTCGGTCTTTCGTTCGAGGTCACCCAGCCGCTGGACGGCGCTCGCTTCGGCGCCGACGCGTCGGTGGCGCTGGGCGCGCTCGCCACCCGGTCGGTGGGGCGATCCCGCCTTCACCTGAATGCCGCCGCCGCGGTCCTTCGCCCCGACGCGGCCGCCCGATGGACCGAACCCGCCTGGTGGGCGGGCCTCGCGTGGGACTACACCCTGTTCCGGACCAGCACGCTGCTCGTGGCCGAACTGTTTGCCGAGGACCACGGCGGCGGCGAGGAGGTCGACTGGGTGGCGGGGTTCGGCGCCCGGCGCCAACTCACGCCGACCCTGGTCATCCATGGCGGCATCGAACGGAGTCTCCGATCCGGTCGATCCGCGACCGAAATCAACCTCGGCCTGAGCCACGCGTTCGCGGTGCGGGCCCTGATGCGAGGAGGCCGCCAATGAAACGGCTCGGGCTGTTGTTCCTGGTCACGCTGCTGCCCGGCGCGCTCCCCGCCCAGGGGCGGGACGAGGAGTTCTACTATCCCGGCGACTTCAACTGGAAGTTCCGGGCGGTCTATCCCAAGGCGGCGGGTCTCTTCAACGCCTTCGACTACGGGCACGCGGTGCTGTACGAGCGCCTCCTGACCGCGCCCGACGCGCCCGTGGACGTCCTCGAGCGCCGGGAGTTCGACTACCTGGTCGGCGACCTGCTCCGCCGGCCGCCGCGGTTTTCGGTGGCCGAAGAGGCGATCATGCCCGCGTACGCCAGGACGGCGTGGCGAGCCAAGTCGCTGTTCGAGCGCGCCCACGTCCTCCACCGGCAGATCTACGACGTGTACGCCGCCCCGGGCCTGAGCGATTCGAGCCGGGTGGCGCTGGTCGAACGGCTGGTCGACCATTACCTGGCCGACACCCGCTATGCTCTCACCGATCGCCCCAAGGCGATGGAACTCATGGATGGGCAGTACTTCAGCCAGGTGTTCCGGCAGCGGTACCCCAAGTTCAACGGGCTGATCTGGGCGTACCACTGGCTCCAGGTCGGGCTCTACGAGTCGCTCCTGACCGAAACGACGGCGGAGGATCAACAGTCGAGCATTGGTGAGAGCGTGGCCCGGTTCTGGGCCATGACGGAGTCGGCGCCGAGCCGCCTGCCGTCGGTCATGCCGATGACCGCCGCGGTGGCGCCCACCTTCAGCGCCCGCCACCCCCGGGCCGCGATCGTGTTCGACAACCTGCACATGATGCACGATATCATTTCCGACATCCTGGCGTCGCCCAAGGTGGCCCGGGCCGACAAGGCCCGCGTCATCGATTCGGCGGTGGACGAGTTCCGGAATCCGGCCACCAACATCATCGACATGGAACACTGGCGGATGATGGCCGACCACATGGGCGGGGTCGAGAAGATGGGCGGGGTGGCCGGTCGGCGTCGGCCGCGGTGAGGACGAGGCCCCGGTCAGCCCGGCGGTGAGGTCTCGTCCCGGACCCAGGCGGCGTACCCGGGGCTTGCGGAGGTGGCTTCGAAGGTGAGGATCTCGGGCTGCTGATACGGATGGTGGCGGCGGAGGTGATCGACCGCCGCCGGAGCGGCCGAGCAGGTGGTCTTGGCGACGACCCGCCACTCGGCCGCCGTTTCGACCCGGCCCTCCCAGCGGTA
>JAEUJH010000384.1 GCA_016794825.1 Gemmatimonadota bacterium | reverse complement strand
GCGTCAGGGGGTGATTTGGGACAGTTTGTCGATCGAAACCCGCATGGCGCCGATCCGAAGCACGACCTGTCCGCCTTCGAAGAGCACCCCGTCGACTACGCCGTCGGTGTAGGTCTTGGTGGCGACCGCGTCCCCGGAGGGACCCTCGACCGACACCGCATACTGGTAAACGCCCGGCGGCAGATCGGTCGGCGGCTTGATCGTCCGGGAACCGCCCGGAATCGAGCCGAGAGACCGCGTGGCCACCGCGTGGCCGGAAGCGTCGTAGAGCGTCAGCGTGGCCTTGCCACCGGTCCCGGCGACATCGACGTGGAACGAGGTCGAGCCGTCGGAGGCCACGGTGAGCTGACTCCCTTCCGCCAGGACGTGCTTCCCGATCAGCGAGGCGCCGAGCGACGTCTTGTCGAGCAACGTCCGGGCAGCCGAATCGGCCTGCTGGTTCGAGAACGCGTCATTGAGCTTGGTGAGCTGCTCGACCGACGAGAACTGCGCCAACTGAGCGGCGAAGGCCTCCGGCTCCATCGGATTGAGCGGGTCCTGGTGCTTGAGCTGGGTCACCAGCAGTTCCAGGAACTGATCCCGGCCAAGCTCGCTCCGATTGCGAACCGGCGCGGTCGTCGAGGGCGAGCCGCCGAGGCCCGCCAAGGGAAAGGTCATCGGGTCCCTCGCTGATCCTGGCGCTGGTCGCGGCCCCGCTGCGACTGACGCCCGTGATCCTGTCGTTCCTGCCTCGCGTCCGCCCACCGGTCGCGACGTTCTTCCTCGGCCGTCTGACGGGACAGGCCGCGTTGTTCGATGATCGCCGGATCGACCGGCAGTTCCCGCCCGGTCGGCATCCAGACCGGCTGGTCGGCCGCCATCGCCTTCGGCTGCTGGACGCTGAGCCTGGGCTCGGTGAAGCCCCGATCCTCGAGCGACTGGCGGAGTTCCCGGATCCCGACGTGGAGTCGGTCGGCCAGGCCCGGGTCGTTCGGCAGGATCGTGGCCCGCACCGTGGGCCCGCTGACGGACACCCGCAGGCGGCCGTAGTCGCCCTGGTCATCCTTCAGGTCGAGCAGCAGCGAGTCGACCCGCCGGGCGATCCGCTGTTCCGACTCGAGGGTCGTGGCCGCGGTTGGCCGGACCTCGGCCGGCGGGGCCCCGTCGTCGACGAGTGGCTCGCTCCGATGGGGCGCTGGCGCCTGGGCCTGCAGGTCCGCCCCCTCCGACCCGACCGTCCGCTTCCGGGCCGGTTCGAACCGGTGGCCATTGGTCGGTCGGCCATCGACATCGGCTCGAGCGCCCTCGCCACCGGCCGAAGCCGGGACGATGCGCGGCTGGAACACCGACTCCGCGGACCCGAACCGACCCGGCCGGACCGTCTTCTCGTCCTTGGAGTCGCCCTCGTCGAGACGGTCGGTGGCCTGACGGATCAGCTTGGCCGCGAGCGAGGGAACTTCCGCGGCGGGAGGCGCCGTCGGATCGAGGACTTGGTTGACCTCGTCGGTCCCGAGCGTCTCGGGCCCGGTTCGATTCGGTACGGGCCGGGTCCCCGGTTCGACCGGAAACGCGAACCCGCCGATCTCGACGATCGGCTCGTGGATGCTGCGGAGGGCCAGCAACGTGTCCGGATCGAGGCCCTGATCGTTCGTCGGGCGCCCGACCGGCCGTCCCAGGTCCACGGGGGGCGCGATGGTCGTCGGTACGACGGGGGCCTCGGCGTTCTCGGGTCCGGTCACCGCCGGATCGACCGCCACCACCTGGTGCCGCACGGTCAGCGCGCCGAGCGGCCCGGCCGCGTCGGGGAGCCGGCCGAGTGGCGCGGTGGGCGACTCGGAGGTTGTGGCGGCGACCGGGTCGGCGTCGGCGTCCTCAGCCGGGACCGGCCAGGGCGCATCCGCGTCGGCGCCGTCCTCGTCGCCGGTCGGCTGCGGCCGGTCCTGTCGGCCGTACACCGCAAACCAGTCCGCGAGTCCCTTTTCGAGCGGGATCAGCGGAGCCTCGGCGGTGCCATCGGCCGGGTTCCCGACGTCGCCGGGGGTTGCCGTGGCGCCGTCCGGCTCGCCTTCGGTGGAGTCGAGAGTCCATTCTCCCTCGAGCACCAGATCGAGGATCGGGGTCGTCGCGACGGTCGGCAACGGCGCGCTCGGGGCCGCCGTGGCCAGCACGGCGGCGCCGAGCGCCATCTCGAAGGTCGGGTCGCCGGGCGCGGGCCCGGCGGGCGGCGCGACGGGTTCCGCGACTGCGGGGACCAGCATCGCAATCGGTGCACTCACTCAGGTACCTCCTTGGTGACCCGTTCTGGGTTCCAGCAGCCGTCGACTCAACATCGCGGCTCGATCCTCAGGCAAGGCGGTCATCAAGGCCGCCACCTGTTTGGCGTTGAGCTGGCGGACGATCCGCTCCACCTCATCGTCGGTGAGCTTGGCCAGGATCTCGACCGCATCCTTGGCCTTCATGCTGGCAATGATCTTGGCGACCGACTTGGCGCGGGCCGCCTCGGCCGGATCGACCGGCGCCTCGACCTTG